>CAXBIJ010000120.1:0-10190 GCA_963975675.1 uncultured Maribacter sp.
AAAAAGAACAAGAAACAATAATTTTCAAGGCCATATCTGAACTGAAATTAGAACGCCCTATTCAACATATTATAGGAAGTAGCTATTTTATGGATTTAGATTTTAAAGTAAATTCACATGTATTAATACCAAGGCCAGAAACTGAAGAATTAGTTCGTTGGATTATAGAAGACAGCGAAAAAGCTGAAAAGCCTTTTACTATATTAGATATGGGCACAGGTAGTGGCTGTATTCCTATTTCTTTAGATAAAAACTTACCTAATGTAATCGTACATGGGCTAGACATTTCTTCAGATGCTTTAGAAGTGGCTCAGGAAAATAATAAAACCCATGGTACAGAAGTTGTTTTTTTTCAAGCAGATATTCTTAACCTAGATCATAAAGGTACTTATGACATAATTGTATCGAATCCGCCATACGTGCGCGAATTAGAAAAAGCGGAGATGCAAAATAATGTTATTGACCATGAACCAAGTATTGCGTTATTTGTGCCAGATGAAGATCCTTTAAAATTTTATAGGGCAATTATTAATTTCGCATCTAGAAATTTGCATAACAAAGGCAGCTTGTACTTAGAAATCAATCAATACCTAAGTAACGAAATGATAGCGCTATTAAAAAAGTATGAATTTCATACTATTATATTAAAACAAGATATGTTTGGTAATGACCGAATGCTAAAAGGAATAATAAGATGAAAAGTATAGTTGTTTTTTGTGGTAGCAGTGAAGGAGTCAATACTGTTTATGCTTCGAATGCCTATGAATTAGGAGAGACCTTTGCAAAGAAGAATATTCAATTGGTTTATGGTGGAGCCAAAATTGGCATTATGGGAAAAGTTGCTGAAGGTGCTTTAGCGAATGGTGGTAAAGTAATTGGCGTAATTCCTGAGTTTTTAACTCTGAAAGAGGTGTTTCATGAGGGTTTGACCGAATTGATTGTTACCCAAAATATGCAACAACGAAAACTGAAAATGCATGATCTATCTGATGGTATTATTATGCTACCTGGTGGTTTTGGTACGCTAGAAGAGTTTTTTGAAATGTTAACTTGGTCGCAATTAGGCTTGCATCAATACCCCATTGGTATATTGAACACCAATGGCTTTTATGACCCTTTATTAAAAATGATGCAACATATGGTTACTGAAGGTTTTGTAAAAAACGACCATCTAAATACCATTTTAGTAGATGCAAATATTGAAAATTTATTGAAGAAAATGGAACAATACCAGCCATTGCCAACCCCTAAATGGATAAAAAAAGAGCAACTATAAAAACTATGGAAGCGAGAATACAAGAACTTAGGAAAGAATTACGCGAGCATAATTACAATTACTATGTGTTAGATAATCCGACCATTTCTGATTTTGAGTTTGATATGAAACTTAAAGAATTACAGGAGTTGGAGGCTAAGCACCCTGAGTTGTATGATGCCAGTTCACCTTCTTTACGAGTGGGCGGAATGATTACCAAGAATTTTGAAACGGTAGTTCATGAGCATCGTATGTATTCTCTAGATAATTCATACTCTAAAGAAGATTTAGAAGATTGGGAAACGCGAATTCAGCGTAATTTGGGCGATGTACCTGTTGCCTTCACTTGTGAGTTAAAGTATGACGGTGCATCTATAAGTATTACCTATGAAAATGGTAAACTCGTAAGAGCGGTTACACGTGGTGATGGTATACAAGGTGATGACGTAACCAATAACATTAAAACTATTAAGTCAGTACCACTTCAATTAAAAGGTAATTACCCACCAAAGTTTGACATACGTGGTGAAATCGTTTTACCGTTCGATGGTTTTATGAAGATGAACGAAGAACGTGTAGCCAATGGCGAAGAGGCTTATATGAATCCTAGAAATACTGCTTCTGGTAGTTTAAAATTACAAGATAGCAGTTTGGTTGCACAACGGCCTTTAGAGTGTTTGTTGTATGGTATCATTGGTAGGGATTTGGGGATTGACACCCAATTTCAAATGTTGGAGAAAGCAAGGGAATGGGGATTTAAAGTGCCTACCGTTGCAAAACTTTGTAAAACGACAGATGAGGTGATGGCATTCGTAGACGAGTGGGATGTAAAACGTCATGAGTTACCATACGAAACCGATGGGGTTGTCGTTAAAGTAAATAGTCTTCAAAATCAAGAGGAATTAGGGTATACCGCAAAATCTCCCCGATGGGCTATGGCCTATAAATTTAAATCGGAGCAGGTCTTTACTATCTTAAATGAAATTACATATCAAGTTGGGCGTACAGGAGCCATTACACCTGTAGCGAATCTAGAACCAGTATTGTTGGCTGGTACTACCGTAAAAAGGGCATCATTACATAATGCTGACCAGATTGAAAAATTAGATATTAGAGTAGGAGATACCGTGTTCGTTGAAAAGGGAGGTGAAATCATCCCTAAAATAATCGCTGTCGATTTAACGAAAAGACCGGCCGATTCTGAACCTACCCAATATATACACCAATGCCCGGAATGCGGAACCGAATTAACACGTAGCGAAGGTGATGCCAAGCACTATTGTCCGAATGAATATGGTTGTCCTCCTCAAATAACGGGTCGTATTCAACATTTCATTTCCCGAAAGGCAATGGATATTGAAGGTCTAGGAGGGGAGACTGTAGAGTTGCTTTTTAAAGAAGGACTTATTAAAGATTATGCTGATTTGTATCGATTGACTAAAGAAGATGTTTTACCATTAGAGCGTATGGCAGAGAAATCTGCCGAAAACTTGGTTAAAGGCGTGGCCGAATCAGTGAATGTGCCGTTTGAAAGGGTTTTGTTTGCCTTAGGGATTCGATTTGTTGGAGAAACTGTAGCTAAGAAATTAGCAAAGGCTTATAAGAGCATAGATGCCTTAAAAGAAGCATCTTTAGAGCATTTGACAGCAGTAGACGAAATAGGCGAACGCATCGCACAAAGTGTCATTGACTTTTTTGCAAACGATAAAAATATTGATGCCATAGAGCGCTTACGACATTACGGTGTGCAATTTGAACTCTCTCCTGATAAGTTAGAAAACCAGACCGATACCCTAGCAGGAAATACTTTTGTGGTTTCGGGTGTCTTCGAAATATTGAGCAGAGATGAACTCAAGAAAAAAATTGAGGATAATGGGGGAAAAGTAGGTTCTTCTATATCTTCTAAAACGAGCTATTTAGTAGCAGGGGATAAAATGGGTCCGAGTAAACGTACCAAGGCAGAAAGCTTAGGTATTCCCATTATCAGTGAGCAAGATTTTATAAATATGTTAGCATAAGTATCTATGGATGTTTTTACAATAATTTCAGTACTAGTTTTTCTATCGGCCATTTTCGGTTACATAAATGCGAGATTTTTAAAACTCCCCAATAGTATAGGACTTATGCTCATCACTATTGTATTCACCTTGGTAGTTTTTGGTATAGGTTATGTTGACGATACCCTTATTAACGCTGAGCGTTATATTATTGATCAGATAGATTTTAAATCTGTTTTGCTCGATATAATGTTGAGTTTCTTGCTATTTGCAGGGGCACTTCATACCAATTTTGAGCAATTAAAAGTACAGCGTTGGCCGATTCTGGTATTCTCTACTCTTGGAGTCTTGGTCTCCACTTTTTTAGTAGGTACCAGCATGTTCTATTTATTGCAGCTTTTAGGAATGGATATCTCGTTTATCTACTGTTTACTGTTTGGTTCGTTAATATCACCTACAGATCCTATCGCGGTTTTAGGAATATTGAAGAAAGCCGGAGCCCCAAAACAGTTAGAAACAAAGATTGTTGGTGAATCACTTTTTAATGATGGTGTAGGGGTAGTAGTATTCTTAACCATTTTTCAGTTGGCATCGGTTGTGGGGCCATTAGAAATTCTAGAACTTTTTGGTGTTGAGGTTATAGGTGGGTTAGCACTAGGTCTTGGCTTAGGTTGGGGTACTTATAAGTTGATGAGATCTATCGACGATTATGATATAGAGGTTATCATTACATTAGCAACCGTAATGGTCGGTACGTTAATAGCTCAAAAATTCCATTTATCTGCGCCGTTAGCAATGGTAGCAGCTGGTTTGGTCGTTGGTAATGATACGGTTCGAAATTCAGCTATGTCTGAAACTACAGAAGTTTATGTAGATAAATTTTGGGAGTTGTTAGATATTCTTTTGAATACCCTATTGTTCGTGCTTATAGGAATGGAAATGCTAGTACTATCGTTTAAGACTGAATATATAATTGCCGGCTTATTAGCTATTCCATTAGTATTGATATGTCGTTATTTATCGTTGTTGCTTCCTATAAAATTCTTTGAGAAGAGGCTTGATTTCGTACCGAGAACAAATTTGGTAATGACTTGGGGCGGATTGCGTGGCGGAATTTCCATAGCCTTAGCTCTAGGGTTATCTGATGATATGCATAGAGATGTATTTTTGGTAATAACCTATATCGTTGTTGTATTCTCGATAATCGGGCAAGGCTTAACCGTTGAGAAGTTAATTAAACGCGTAATACAATGATGCCTAAAACTTACCTAGAATTTGAAAAGAGTCTTGATTTAGCTGAGGTGCCTAAAGACTGGCCCGAGGCTTTAAAATCTATGTGGTTGGATGCGAGAGGAGACTGGGAGTCTTCTCACAATATTGCCCAAGATATGCATAGTAAGTTAGGTAGTTGGTTACATGCGTATTTACACCGAAAAGAAGGCGACCGCTTTAATGCAGGCTATTGGTACCGGTTAGCAGAAAAGTCTTTTCCGAAGAATACCTTAGAGGAAGAATTAGTGGAGATTGTAACATATTTAATAGAAACAACATAAATATTACAATATATTGACTTCTGATGTTTATTAAGGTTAAAAACCCTAAACTTTAGTTCTTGAAATTTCTTTATATCATTTTAAAGTCTAGTAGTAATTCACCCTCTATTGAAGCTTGTAAATGGTCGCCTTTAAAGGTTTGTCCTGCGCCTTTAGCAGGTGTGCCTGTAAAGATGATATCTCCAGCATTTAAGGTCATAAATGACGATACGAAGCTTATTATTTCTGCAAAATTGTAAATAATATAGCCGGTATTTCCCACTTGCTTTTGTTCTCCGTTGATTAATAAATCGAAATTAATATTATCTAATTGCGGAAAGTCAGACACAGGTTTAAAACTGGATACTGGCGAAGCACCATCAAAGCCTTTTGCTAATGCCCAAGGTTGCATTTTTTCCCTACTTGCAGTAAGTATGTCTTTTGCGGTATAATCAATTCCTATTCCTATTTCAGAGATATATGAATTTGCATCTGCTATTGAAACATCTTTACATGTCTTTCCAATTTTCACAACCAATTCTACCTCATAAATTAATTGATTAGTTACTGATGGGAATACTACATCTTTATTGCCTGTAACTAATGATGAATCTGGTTTTGTAAATATTAGCTGTACATCATTTTTTAGACCATCTATTTCTGCTTTATTTTTTACATAATTTTTACCTATTCCTATAATTTTCATTTCTGCTAATGTGTTGGTGATTGTATCTCGTTCAAGTGGTTAAAATAGGACTATTAAGAATTAAATAAAGTATTTTAATTAAAATTAAATAGAAGCTATATGTAAGTTTTTTTGCTGAAAGAGTTTTATTTGTAAGCGTAGGCGCTACATCTAGATTTTAAAATAAAAATATTTTACCAAGGGCCAATTTTTGAAACACTATAAAAAGAAACTCCATTATACCTAAAGAGACCCATATGGCCTCCTAACCATAAATTTCCTTGTTTATCTTCAAAAATGTCTTGTATAGCACCGCTGGCAAGACCATCTTTTTTATCAAAATTAGTAAGAGATGTGCGATTATATCGATATACTCCGAAATTCTCAATGGGAAACCATATTTGACCAGCCTTGTCTTCATATAAACTCCAAACTTCAGTACCACTTTCTCTTTCCTTTGTTGCTAAGGATGTGAAGGTTTTTCCATTCCAGTAACAGACACCTTTATAATGCGTAGCAAACCACATATTACCCGATTTATCCTCTAAAATATCGTTCACAACATTGTTACATAAACCATCTTTTTCTGATAAATTGGTTAATGATTTTCCATCATAAATATATGCTCCTTCATTAGTGCCAAACCACATATTACCTTTTCGGTCTTGCATAATACTATGTACAACTTTTGAACTTGTGACACCTCTATTGTAATCTGGTTTAAAATCTGGCAAAATAAATGGGGTGAATTTTTCACCATCGAAAAGACTTACACCTTGTAAAGTGCCAATCCAAATAATACCCGTATTGTCTATAATCATACTCCAAACATTATTACCTACAAGACCATTACTTTCGTTATAATTAGTGAATGATTCTCCGTCATATTTCGTTAAACCGCTATTGGTGCCAAACCATACATTTCCATCTTTATCTTGAATTATACCACGAACTGCCACACCACCAAAGCCTTGATCTATAGAGAAATATTCCAGCTTTTCTCCATTATATCTGGCAACACCATCTTCATTGGTGCCAAACCAGAGATTTTCATTATCATCTTGAAATATTCTTCGAACGAATTGACTTATTTGAACTTCTGGATTTGGAATTGAATCTATGTAAAGAAATTGGTAGTTATAGTTTGTGCTTTTTTTAGCTGAAGCAGCGGTATCGTTCACTTTTTCTTTTCTACTTGTGGTATTTTCAGTTTTCTTGTTTTGACCACTACATGAAATATTGAAAATAGATATGACAAGTAGCAAATAAATTGCAGAACTTATTTGATTTCCACTTTTTGCAATTGTTATTATGGTTTGGCACATATTTTAAAGTTCTTTATTCGAGAATATTCGTGTTATTTTTTAATGTTTCTGCAATCAGTTTGGCTTGATCAACAAAATTTCCCGGATTGTTGTAAAGCGTTTTTAGTTTCTCAGCACTAATTTTATTTTGAAGAGACATGATACTCTTATGATTCTTTTCAGAAAAGTAAACATCTTGCGAATAACTTTTTTGCTTTGAAATATTAATTCGGAGTGTACCGTCGTAGATAAATTTGATTACTAGATTATTTTTCCAACAGTCATTATAAACTTCTCTAACATGAGCATATTCAGGCATTTTTTCAAATCCGAATTCTTCTATTAAAAATTTAAAATACTTTTCTAAATCCTTTTCAATGATTGCCATAAGTTAGCTCTATTAATTGACGACGGGTACATTAAATATAGGGTAAAACAACCTTATGCCCTTTTTCACACCAGTAATCAGCAAAGTAATCTTTTGAGTATTCTACCAAACGAATTCGCAACCCTTTAAACTGTTTAGCTTGCCAATTTGCGATTCCAGTTTTCCCCTTATGTTCTGTTTTTTGAACTTTTGTCCAGTCTATAGATTGAAGAGGGATATTATTTTTGTTTATTTTTTCTGCCATATTTGTATTTCTGAACCATTCATGATGGTATTCGTAGTTACCGCCTTTTCTCTTTGGGATTATTTCTAATTATTCATTCGCTGGTCGTATTCCGAAAATCAATAAATAACCTATCATCCAGAATTCTCCAACGGTCGCAGGTACGGTTAAAAAACCTAATAAGGGGTTCTCAAAGCCCATGTAATTTACCACAGCGCTTATGATATAGCCAGCCCCACCAATGATTAAGACTCGCCCCAGCCAAATTGGCATCCTTTTTGAACTGGTTACGATGTACCCCAAAGGGATAAGCCAAAGACCAAAGAAAAGACTACCAACACCCCAAGCATTGGTAATTAAACTACTTAAAATTTCGATTAATAGTACTTTGTCTTCAACGGTATGGGTAGAACTTGCAATTTCAATAGCGGAACCCATTGAAATTGCACTAATCATTATTGCTACAGAATTTATCATTCCCCAAATACCAACCGCCCATGCTGCCCACTCGTTTATATTTCTAAATAATTTATAAAACCATACTGCAGTACGTGCTTGAGAAACAATAATTGCAAATTCTAACAGAAGTCGGGTTCTGGCTACGGATTTAAGGTCAATAAGATTGGTAAGTGTTTTATGAGGATTTTCTGAGTCAAATATCTGTGGATGAAATATTAGAAATCCTAAAATGCCTGAAATTGCCATAATTAAATACCAAATTCCTGCGGTTCTTGCTGTCTTAATTAACTCACTTTGATTGTCATTCATGGTCAAATTATTTATCGAGTTATTTTTATAATTGGCGATAACGGTCAGATTATGAATAGTTTCGGTGTTGCGTCTCAAGATTTTTCAATAGAAAAAATAGTCGTGGCAAACTCGCTTGAACGTTTGGTTAATTCAAAAATTGATAATTATTTCTAACGAATTAATCTTTCAAAATTTTCAATCTTTCAATCCAAAAGATTTTCGATTCAAAAAACTGAAGACTAGTTTTTACTATACGGTCAGTTTTGTCTCTTGGTGATTTTGAGATAAATCTCGCTTTAGAACCATTGAAGTCTAAATCATGTTTATTGTCCATATCATTTTCTTTATCCGCAAAAAATAGAACAGTATTTTTTTCCGCTTTCCAATTTCCTTTTCCGTATTTATTTACTTCAGGAGGAACGCCATGTTTATCTTTTGTATACGAATGAAATAAGAAAGTCCCATCTTGATTTAAGGTCAGCTTATATTTTAGTACACGAGTTTTTTCTTGACCAACAATAAGTGTATAGTCCCCAATCATTGGATTTGATTGCCCTAATAATGATAGGTTGAAAATTAAAATTAAAGTAGAAATTAAGATTTTCATTAGTTGTTTTATATACGTTGTAAACACTTGTAATTTATAAGAATCGTAGTATTTTTTCCATTTTACGACCTTTTGCTAATTCATCTATTAATTTGTCTAAATATCTTACTTTTCGTGTTAAAGGGTATTCAATCTCCTCAATTCGATAGCTACATATTACTCCTTTTAATAGATGAGTATTCCGATTCAATTTTGCGTTTTGAAAGAATTTATGAAACGTTGCCTTTTCATCAATTTCGCTTTTTTAATTTTCTTTCGATTTTTTTGCTCTGTCATATACAAACACACTAAGTATGGTAAAAATTACTCCAAGAATTAGAGCACTATACTGTAAGATTTTGTGGTCAGATAAAATTGTCAACCCAAGTGTGGTACACATCAATCCAATTACAACAAGGGTAGTTCCTATATTTTTTTTCATTTTAGTAGCTTAAGCATTTATGTATGAGTAGCATTCTTTAGCTTTTTGTTACAATTGTTATTGGTTTTAAAGTGCGTAGAATAGTATCTTCTCTAGCAAGTAGGGTAGGTGATAAGTAGGCAATTAATTATACGCTATATTTTTAATCAGTTTTTTCTCCGTGTTGTATCAAATTCGCAACTTTTTCAAATCCGATTCAATGAAAAAGGCACAAAATGAATTAACTTTTTTATTTACAAATTGTAATAAAAGCAGTTGGCATCCACCATAAGTTTACTCCAAATGATACAGAAACAATTTCGAATCCTTGAGCAGTTTTTTCATTTAGCAATCTTTCGACATCATTTTTCAATCCATCTGTAGACCACATTGTACTTAAGTTTATTATTGAATAAATTTTCATTTTATTATTTTTTTAAGTTTTGAGTGAGTTCTGTAATTACAGCTAAGATATTTGTATGTATTTAGCTTCGGGGTTAAATACTTATTTCAACAAATACAAACCGGGTGAAAAAGCTAAAAGAAATTTTGCAAGAAATTTAAAATTAATCAATTAATTATACTAGTTTTTAGCCACTAGCTTTAGTTTAATTGTCTTTTAAAACTACAAAACAAGAAATTCTGCGTTGTGTTAAATGGTGTTACGTGGTCTTCGGTTACACACCTAATTTTGTCAAATCCATTTTTCAATTGCATTGTTAATTCCTCTTCATTGTATTGTTTTATTTCGAGACCACTACATTTTTCAGGTCCATTTTTTGAAAAGGTGCCAATTGTCATGTACCCGTTCACAGATTTTTTTGCAGTTTTTATATATTTTGATATTTGTTCAGCCGTTGTAAGAAAATGAAAAGTTGCTCTATCGTGCCATACATCAAAAGTCATATTGGGTTCAAATTCTGTAATATCGCACACAATCCAATTTACTTTATTTGCTTTTTCTCCTAGTCGGGTTTTAGCTTTTTCGAGTGATTTAGCCGAAATGTCAAGTACAGTTATATTTTCAAATCCCTCATCAAGTAAGTAAT
>CAXBIJ010000121.1:0-10150 GCA_963975675.1 uncultured Maribacter sp.
TGTGTTTCAATTATCTTCTCTAGCTCAACAATTTCATAGGCTATATTCTTCTCTTCATTCTCAATGGCGGTAGCTTTTACCTTGTCAAGAATTTTCAAACTTTGCTTATACAAACCTTTCTGGTAAAGAATTGTTGCGAAATCTAATTGTTCCCTAATTTGAACACGAATATTTTGGTTTACAGGGTTAAGCCGTAAACTCACTAAAATTTGTTTATATAGGTGCGCTTTTAGGTTAGAAAGTTGAGCTTTCTTAACTATCCCACTTTCTAGTATTATTTTCTCATCATAATGCTTAATTTTATCCAATAAATTAAAAAGGGCTAAAAATTTAGCATCGGTATTCACACCTAATCTACCAACATAAAGCTTAAATTGTCGCTTTTCAGATTTCGATAGTGATTTAACCAAAACGAATAAAGCATCTTTATGCGTATTTGTCATCGTAAAAAAATGAGTTTAAATAATTGTAAATCAAAGATATATATACCTAAAAAAGTGCATTAACATTGTAAATGACATAACGAAATTTATGAATTTTGTTAATTTGGCAATATATTCGTTTGACGAGTAAAATTACATAAATATAATGAGTGATATAGTACAAATATTTGATACGACCTTAAGAGACGGTGAGCAAGTTCCTGGCTGTAAATTAGACATGGAACAAAAGTTAGTAATAGCCGAACGTCTGGATCTCTTGGGTGTCAATATTATTGAAGCTGGTTTCCCTGTTTCTAGTCCGGGTGATTTTAAATCTGTCGAAGCCATTGCTAAACTCGTTAAAAATGCAACAGTATGTGGTTTAACACGTGCAGTGCGTAAAGACATTGAAGTTGCTGCTGAAGCTTTGAAATACGCTAAGATGCCTAGAATACATACAGGCATTGGCACTTCTGACTCTCATATAAAGTATAAATTCAATTCTAACAGAGAAGCTATAATTGAACGTGCAGTTGCTGCAGTCAGTTATGCTAAAACCTTTGTGGAAGATGTTGAATTTTACGCTGAGGATGCTGGCCGTACAGATAATGAGTTTTTGGCTCGGGTTTGCGAGGCAGTCATAAAGGCAGGTGCTACGGTTTTAAATATCCCAGATACTACAGGTTACTGCCTACCAGACGAATATGGGGCAAAAATGAAGTATTTACGCGAAAATGTTAAAGGAATTGATAAAGCTATTCTTTCATGCCATTGTCACAATGATTTAGGATTAGCAACAGCCAATTCAATTGCGGGTGTATTAAATGGTGCCAGACAAATAGAATGTACTATAAATGGAATTGGTGAACGTGCAGGAAATACTTCTTTAGAAGAAGTAGTTATGATTTTACGCCAACACCCAGATTTAAATTTAGACACTACAATTAATAGTAAATTACTTTATGACACCAGCTTAATGGTATCGCGTAAAATGGGTATGATGGTACAACCTAATAAAGCTATTGTTGGTGCAAATGCCTTTGCACATAGTTCTGGTATACATCAAGATGGAGTTATAAAAAATAGAGAAACATACGAAATTATTGACCCAGCCGATGTTGGTGTCACCGAATCATCGATTGTATTGACAGCACGTAGCGGAAGAGCTGCATTAGCATACCGTGCTAAAATTGTTGGTTATGAACTTACCAAAACTCAATTAGATTTGGTTTATGAGGAGTTTTTAAAGTATGCGGATTCTAGAAAAGAAGTGAAGGATGATGATATTCATCAAATAATAGAAGCATCGAACATAGATATTCAAAGTATTAGCTAATTAAATTATGCATTTAAAAATTGCAGTTTTAGAAGGAGATGGGATCGGCCCAGAAGTTGTTGCACAATCTATTAAGTGCCTTCGTTCTGTGGAGGAAACTTTTGGTCATAGCTTTACCTTCAAAAAAGGCCTAATAGGTGCTTCTGCAATTAAAAAAACTGGAAACCCTCTTCCTAAAGAAACATTAGATCTTTGCAAAAAAGCCGATGCTACACTTTTTGGTGCTTTAGGTTTACCTGAATATGATGACAACCCTAAGGCTAAGGTTTGGCCTGAACAAGGGTTATTAAGATTACGAAAAGAGCTAGGGCTTTTTGCTAACATTAGGCCCGTTAAGGTATTTCCATCCTTAGTAAAACAATCTCCATTACCTAAATCTAGTGTTCAAAACACCGATTTGGTAATTTTCAGAGAATTGTCTGGTGGTATCTACTATGGCGATAAATCTATTAGTGAAGATCAAAGCTCTGCTACCGATACATGCACATATACTGAAGCGGAAATAAGCAGAATCACGCATTTAGCATTTAAATCGGCCCGTTCAAGAAAAAAGAAAGTTACCCTAGTAGATAAAGCGAATGTTCTTGAAACATCACGTCTTTGGAGACGTGTTGTACGCTCCATTTCAGAGAGTTACCCAGATGTTAAGTTAGAATGTCTTTTCATAGATAATGCAGCCGTACAGATGATTTTAAACCCCTCTGAATTCGATGTTATTTTAACTGATAACATGTTCGGTGATATTCTATCTGACCAAGGCAGTGTAATCGCAGGATCTATTGGATTACTCCCATCGGCTTCTGTCGGTCTTGAGCATGCTATGTTCGAACCTATACATGGTTCTTACCCAGATGCAAAAGGGAAAAATATTGCGAACCCGGTGGCTTCAATATTAAGTATGGCGATGCTATTGCAACATTTTAAAATGAATGAAGAATCTGATGCGGTTGTAGCTGCTGTTTTAAAATCATTCTCCAAAAAAATTGTTACTCCAGATATTTTAGGAAGTTCTAAATATGGAACTAATTACGTTGGTGATTTTATCGCAGATAACATTATGGAATTGGATGGTACCTTTACTATGAATGATGAAAATATTGGTTTAGGAAAATCTACTATAATTTAAGATGCTTATTTTTCATTTAACAGGTCAGTAACTATCTCATTAAAGTTCTTTTTAAATTCAACATATTTATTACCTGTTGCTGGACCGTTAAAGCCAGTATGAATTTTTCTCACTGCTCCTTTTTTGTCAATAAATATGGTGGTTGGATATGATAAAATATGGTTCAACATCGGTAGTTTTTGCTGTGCTTCTACTTTATCTACCGAACCAAATTGGGCTAATAAAATCGGGTACGAAAGTTCAATTCTGTCAATTAATCGGTTAATTCCTTTAAAAGCTTTTTCCTCTGTTTTTGCAGATTCAAAAGCCAAACCAATGACTTTTAAATCCTCATTCTGTTTCAAATAGTCAATCAGAAATTTACTTTCATCTAAACAATTAGGACACCAAGTACCCATTAGCTGTACAATTACTACTTTATTTTGATATTCAACATCATCTAAGGATACCATATTTCCATCAGAATCTGGGAATGAAAAAGTTAGCTTATCGTAACCCTCATTTATAAATGTTAATGAATCAGGATCTGGCAATTCATAACCATCATTTCTGATTGACACAAATGGTTCTTTAAAATGATTACCTGAATAAAAAATTCCGTTCATGCTTGAATCTGTAACTTTTGCTGTGAATAAAAAAGCATGAGCACCGTCGAATGCAGATAATTTCAATGAATCACCGTCCATAACCCCATCTAAATAACGATAATCACCCGTGGTTGTTCTAAATGTTCCAGTAACACGGTTATCTTCTTGAAGAAAAATTCCCTTACCTATATATTCTTCAGCAGAATTTGGACTAAAATAGGTCTCCCATATTCCTGAGACATCTTTGTTCGAAATTTGAGTTTCAGAATCAAATCTTTCTTCAATTCCGTATGTTGCAGTAAAGGGAACAATTCTATCTAAACTCTCCTTTACAAACTGACCTTTTATTTCTGTATCGGTAAAGGTACCTGCCAAATACCCTTCAAATACTGGTGTTTGTAGAATAATCGAATCTCCATGAATTACTATTTCATCAACGGTTATCACTTCTTCTGCATTTATAATTTGCATAATATAGTCACCATTAATCTCTTTTTTAATTTTGAGGTTAAAAGGTAATACTTGGTTATCCATCACATCAAGTTCTACACGCCATGTACCTTCTTTCAAATTCGAATTTTGTTTTATTTCTTTACAAGAAACTAAAAGCATAAAAATGGTTACTACTGCAATACCTATTCTCATATTCGTTTAGAATTTAGTTTATAATAAACGATTTAAATATTACAATTAAAAATTAAAATAAACACTTCCTAGCTTATTGAATGTATACAGGCATTGTTTTATCTTTGCGCCCTATAAAAGATTTGAATGAAAATATCATATAACTGGTTAAAACAGTTCATACAAATAGATTGGGATTCCAAAAAAACAGGTGAACTATTAACTGATTTAGGATTAGAAGTAGAAGGTGTTGAAAAATTTGAATCTGTAAAAGGCGGATTGAAAGGAATTGTTGTTGGGCATGTATTAACTTGTGAAAAACATACCAACGCTGACAAATTGAATGTTACTACAGTAGATATTGGCTCTGGCACCCCACTTCAGATTGTTTGTGGAGCCAAAAACGTTGCTGCAGGTCAAAAAGTTCCGGTGGCCACAATTGGAACCACACTTTATACGGCTGAAGGCGAAGCTTGGAAAATTAAGAAAGGTAAAATTCGAGGTGAAGAAAGCCATGGAATGATTTGCGCAGAAGATGAACTTGGTCTTGGAAACAGCCATGATGGAATAATGGTGTTAGACAACGATTTGGTTGCAGGTACACCTTGTGCTGAGATTTTTGAAATTGAAGAGGATGAAGTTTTTGAAATAGGACTTACTCCTAACAGAGCAGATGCCATGAGTCATTTTGGTGTGGCAAGAGATTTAAAAGCCGGACTAAAACAAAAAGAAATTTCTAAGGAGTTGATTACTCCGTCAACCAGTCATTTTAACATTAATGACCGTTCGTTAAAAATAGATGTAGACGTTATAAATACTGCATTAGCACCTCGTTATTGTGGTGTTACACTAAGTAATTTAATCATACAACCCTCTCCTACCTGGCTTAAAAATAGACTTAAGTCAATTGGAATAACTCCAAAGAACAATGTTGTTGATGCTACAAATTATGTGTTACACGAATTAGGTCAACCTTTACATGCATTCGATGCAGCTAAAATAAAAGGCAATAAAATTGTTGTTCAAACATTACCAAAAGGAACCAAGTTTGTAACTCTAGATGGTGTTGAAAGAACATTGCATGAAGATGATTTAATGATTTGTGATTCTGAAAAACCAATGTGTTTAGCAGGAGTTTTTGGCGGGCTTAGCTCAGGAGTCACAGAGGAGACCACTTCTATATTTTTAGAAAGCGCTTATTTTAATCCTGTTTCAATAAGAAAATCAGCTAAAAGGCATGCATTAAATACAGATGCTTCATTTAGATTTGAGCGTGGTATCGATATTGAAAATGTGGAGTATAGTCTTAAACGTGCTGCCTTATTAATTAGTGAGATTGCTGGTGGCGAAATCACCTCAGATATCATAGACTTATATCCAAACAAAACATCAAATTTTGAAGTATTTTTGGGTTTTGAGAAGATTAATAAGCTCATCGGTCAAGAGATTCCTCAAGACACTATTAAATCGATATTAACTTCACTAGATATTAAAGTTAAAAATGTAACAGAAGCAGGAATGGGCCTTGAAGTGCCATCTTACCGTGTTGATGTGCAAAGACAAGTTGATGTTATTGAAGAGATTTTGAGAGTTTATGGGTACAACAATGTTGCTTTTAGTGAAAAATTAAATGCTTCAGTATCTACAACAGCAGCTACAGAAGACCATAAAATTCAATCAACTATTGGGAATGTACTAGCAGCTAAAGGATACTATGAAATATTAACCAATAGTCTTACAAATCCAGATTATAGTAAACTTTTAGGGTCTGAAGATGACGAGAAAAACTCTATTGAAATTATAAACCCATTAAGTGGAGATTTATCTGTATTACGTAGAGCTTCATTATTTTCTGCTTTAGAAACAGCCAGTTATAATATTAATAGAAAAAGAGCGAATCTTAAATTATTTGAATTCGGGAAAACATATCATTCTAAAGATGGTAAAAGAATTGAGCCTAAATACTTAAGCATTTTACTTTCAGGTGATTCTATTCAAAATAGCTGGACGAATAAAGCGGTATCATCTAATTTCTTCGAGCTAAAATCAATAGTAAATACTATTTTAATTCGATTAGGTTTAGAAAACTTAAAAAGTGAACCAACTACTTCTACACTATTTTCAGAAGGTTTGAGCTTTACTTATCAAAAAAACAACTTGGTGTCTTTCGGACTGATAAAAAAATCAATCCTGAAAAAATTCGATATTAAACAAGATATTTTATATGCCGATTTCAATTGGGATATAATTTTGAAGCAACTTCAGAACACTCCTATCCTATTTAAAGAAATTCCGAAATACCCTGAAGTTAAAAGGGATTTTGCATTATTATTGGACGAAAAATCTACTTACAGAGAATTGTATAATTTGGCCTATAACGCTGAACGTAAGTTCTTGAAAGATATGACTCTTTTTGATGTGTATGAAGGTAAAAATTTGCCTGAAGGTAAAAAATCATATGCTGTTAGTTTCACCTTGCAAGATGATAAAAGCACATTGACAGAAAAACAAATAGAAAAAATAATGTCTAAGATACAAACCACATACGAAACGCAACTCGGGGCTTCTTTGCGGTAATTAAAATGTTGTTTCAGGCATAAAAACAGTATCAATTTCATGAATCACACCATTAGATTGGTTTGAATCTGCTGTAACAATGACAGCTCGATTACCAGATTTATCTGTTAATACGATGTCAATACCGTTCATTGTTGCAGTTATCTTCTCCCCTAGTATCGTAGTAAACTTTGCTGTTCTATTACCTCGGCACATCGCCTTTAAAATGGTGGAGGCAGATAGTTTATCTGCAATTATGTGGTATGAAAGTATATCTCTTAATGCTTTCTTATTCTTTGGGTCATTTAACTTATCAATTGTTATTTTTGAAAGCTTCTCGAACGCTAGGTTTGAAGGTGCAAAAACGGTAAACTCACCATTATAACCCAAAACCTTATCTAAATTTGTTGCTTTCAAAACCCTCATTAGAGTGGAATGACTTTCAAATGTTGCTGTTCTTTCTATTATTGATTTTTCTGATGTAGAAAATTGTGAAACTACATTCTTTATTTGAGATACTTTATTATCCTGTGCATAAGACAAAACCCCTAATAGCAGGGCACACAGGGACACGAGGGATGTCCATTTTTTCATATAATTAGTTCTAAAGGGGTAAATGTTCTAAAAATCGACAAACGGTACGATTTCATCGTCAAGATACAATTTGAAGTAATATGTAACTATAGTGAATTAGTTATTTAATCAATTTTAACATTTTATTAACTTTTAATTAAGTTAAACAAGATTTAATGAAATTCTTTAAATAGCTAACTTTGAGTGTATTGCTAAAAAAAGGAACATGTTGCTATCTAAAACTAACATTGAAAAAAAACTGACTAAAGCTAAACTATCTAGTGAAATTTCAGAAAAAGAAAGACTTAAAGAGGTCTATACCATTTTATCAAACTTAGATAATGAATTAGAACGTATTGCAGAAAACATCACCACGAGCAACGGTACACCAACTAACTGCTTTAATATTGATTTATTAGAAAGCTCTAGAATATATCATATCAACGACATTAAGAAAATTTGTATCGATTACCGCCTACGTTTTTTAGATTCTAAATATTTTAAAGGAGATATACCAGTCGAAGCATTATCTAAAATAAAGTCTTTAGAGAAAGAGCACGATTTAAAACTAAAAGGATTTAAAGTAATAGCACCTTCTAAGCTTTTTAAGTTAAAAGATAAGGATGACCCTTTACTTTTTGTGCCGATTGGCAATGGCTATCATTATCTTATTCACCAATGGGGAAATGATCTTCACCCATTACGAAAAATGCTCATGTGGCCATTTAAGGGGATGGTAAACTTATCTATCTTGGTATTATTACTAAGTTTCTTAATTACACTTTTAATACCCAATGGACTCTTTTCTAAGTCTAATTCAACTTCAGAGTTCTTAATTATAAATTTCTTTATGTTTAAATGTATAGCCTCGGTAGTGATATTTTATGGTTTTGCACTAGGCAAGAACTTTAATCCGGCTATTTGGAATAGTAAGTACTTCAATAGTTGAGTAAACCCTTTTTCAATTCACGAAAATAGACTTAGGCACTCCTTCTAAATCTATATTGTCGATTATTTTGAAATTTGGTGCAGGGGTTATTCTTAAGATTCCCCCTTTGTTCTCTTCATCTTTCTTCTTGTAGCCAATGAGCATATAATTATTTAGCTCGTCGTAACCTATAGAAGTTGTTGAAGCAATTTTATATTTTACATTTATATCAGATTCGGTTAGAAAATTCTCAAATAAATAAACAACCGTATTATTTGTTTGGAAATCATAAATAGCCGGTACCATATCTATTGCTGAATTTGATATTGCCTTTTGAAAATACATTTTACCGCTAGAATCTAGAAATGAATCTTTAGTGGTTATAAAATCTGGCGCTGTATTATCACCATAAGTTGTATATGTTTTTTCTAAAGAGATAGGGTTTAAAGTAGTATGTAATTCTGCGTAGCTAATTATAACTTGTTCAGATTTATTCTTAAAAAGCTTTAAGGCGTTATAACCCAAATCTAACTCTATAATTTGTTCATTCGTATTTAAATCAATCACTGAAAGGTGATACTCATCTGTAACAAATTCATTTAAGGTTAGAACAAATAATTTGTTTGAAGAAGTAATCAAGTCTACAGGTTTTTTATCTAGTGTAATATCTATAGGGTTTTCAACGCTGTTGTTTAATGAGACAATCCTTACTACATTTTGCATATCTTTTCCAAGAAGCTCTCTTTCATAGGCTATAAAAATCAACTCTGCTGTATGCGTAATTGCAGTCACTTCAATTGCACATGGGTCTAAATCTTGAAAAACTTGAAATGAGTTGGCTGTATTATTCGAAGGATTGTAAACCTGTATGTTAGCTTCACAGTTACTGGTATAATAAAAACTGATTTCATCTGAATCACGGAATTTTACATATTCAGAAGAAATTTCGAAAAAAGAGGCTACTGAATTTTTTACAATTAATTCATCATCGGAAGTACCAAGTACAACTGCGTTTAATTTATTGCTACTACTTAAAAAGACAGTATAATTTGCAAGTGTTTCAATAGTAAATTCTTCAGAACTTACCTTTGAAGATTTTTCGCATGCAACGAAACTTAGGGCCATTAAAAAATAGGCCACAATAGTGTAGGTTTTCATAAAACATCGATTTGGGTTAATCTATTCTATGCTTTTTCAGCGTACATTTTATTACGCTGCTCTTTTAATGCCTTGTCAGACATATACTCATCAAACGTTGAATACCTGTCAATGTTGCCTTTAGGAGTTAATTCTATGATTCTATTTGCTACTGTCTGAGCAAACTCATGATCATGTGTTGTTAGCATTACTGTTCCTTTAAAATTCTTAAGAGAATTGTTGAATGCAGTAATACTTTCTAAGTCTAAGTGGTTTGTTGGCTCATCTAACATTACGACATTAGCACGCATTAACATCATTCTACTTAACATACAGCGAACTTTTTCACCTCCAGACAGTACCGTACACTTTTTAAGTGCCTCTTCACCACTAAAAAGCATTTTACCTAAAAACCCTCTAATATAAACCTCTTCACGCTCTTCTTCTGTTTTTGCATATTGACGTAACCAGTCTACCAAGTTGATATTATCGGTAAAGAAATCAGAGTTATCTGCAGGTAAATAAGATTGTGTTGTGGTTACACCCCATTGAAAAGTACCCTTATCAGCTTTTCTATTACCGTTGATGATTTCATAAAAAGCTGAAGTCGCTCTAGAATCTCTAGAAATCATAGCAATTTTATCTCCTTTAGCTAAATTGATATTAACATTATCAAAAAGAACCTCTCCGTCGTCAGTCGAAGCCGATAGTCCCTCTACATTTAATATCTGATCACCAGCTTCACGGTCTCTGTCGAAAATAATTGCAGGATATCTACGGCTAGAAGGTTTAATATCATCGACCTTTAATTTAGAAAGCATTTTTTTACGAGAGGTCGCTTGCTTACTTTTTGCAACGTTA
>CAXBIJ010000122.1:0-10149 GCA_963975675.1 uncultured Maribacter sp.
CTATTACCCATTTTTAGTATCCAAAATTCTTTAGCATAACGATTGTCGAATTTTGTACTACAATCCTTTAAAGCTGTTTTCCAAGATTCGTAATGATTTAAATATAGATAGTATAAATTGTTTTCGGGGTTTTGAAAATAACCTGAATCAAAACCTTTTTCATTTAAGATTCTAACTTGTGATTTTAAATTTCCGCTATTGCTAAAAATACCTGAAATTACATAATAACCATTTTGAACATTTTCAATGTTTTCGAATGTTTTATGTAAAATAGCATTGGATTCGGCAGTTCTCTCAAATGCCTCTGAGTCCGTTTCCTCAACTTCAACTTCAGAGATAGATTTAGAGTCAAAGGATTGTACCGAGGCTAGATCAGCTTGAAAATCTTGAGCATGAATAAAAACTACGAAGATTAAAAAATACAGGTTTATAAAAGTTCTCATAATCATAATTGTAATTTGAGCCAAAGCATTCGCTAAGGTGTAAATCTGTAGTATTTATGAGGGACTATTATACTTTGGGAATACTACAGCATAAACGAAATTAGTTTTAATGCTATGGTTCATATAGTATTTGTTGTGAAAGATGTGTTTTTTGTCGTGTATTAAGTGTTATCAGTAGCTTTGATAAACTTTTGAGCTCATTTCATCCGATTAATTAAGTATTTTAACGGTGATTTATCTTGACATACTAGGTTTGTCAATTTATCTAAAGATAATATTTAGTTGGTTTTTGAACACAAAAAAGCCCTGAATTACAGGGCTTGATAAAGCTATTTGAAAAGGATTTAAATTAGATTAATCCTTTTTCTTTTCTTCTAATTTTTCATCCTCTTTAGAGGCGTCTTTAAATTCTTTTATACCACTACCTAAACCTCTCATTAGTTCAGGAATCTTTTTTCCTCCGAATAATAGTAGAACAACCACTACCACTAGAATTATTTGCGGTGCACCTATAGCCAAAAAAGTAGATAAGATTGTCATAAGACTTTAATTTTAAATGGATTTCAAAGATACTAAAAACTTCTTAGTTTGCTGTTAATATTAACTTCAAGTGTTTTTTTATTTGAAATAAAGTAAATTATATATAAACCTAAACACGCTTTAGGCAATATACTAATTGGTTTTTTTGTTATTAGTTTCTTTATTTAGGGGTGCCAGATATTACAAGTTGGGTTATTTAATTTTAATAAGCATTTCAATTAGTGAAAAGCAATTCTTACTTTCATTTCTACAAAGAATATCTAATTTGTTAAAAATTGGCACAAATTATATGGCAACATGCCATACTCTTATACATGGTTTGAATATTCCAAACACAACTCCCGAATGGCTTTATTGAATGTAATTTATGTTATATATAAAGTAGTATAGAGAATAAAAATTCATAAGTAAAGCCATTATATTTTTTAAGTATGTTTCTTATTGAATTAATTATTTTAAAGATGGTCTTAATTAAATTCTAAGTTTATCTTTGTTATGATGGCCAAGAAAGTTAAAAAAAGGAAAGAAATAAAACGAAAGTTACTTCATAAGTACCGTTTGGTTATTTTAAACGAAAGTACTTTTGAGGAGAAAATATCTTTCAAGCTTAGCAGGCTTAATGTTTTTGTGACGGGGTCTCTTTTTATGATTGCCCTTATAGGTCTTACTACTTTGCTAATTGCTTTTACGCCGTTACGTGAGTATATACCAGGCTATTCTTCGACGAGGCTTAAAAAAGAAGCTACAGAGCTTACGTATAAGACTGATTCCTTAGTTAGAACATTAAATTATACTAATAAGTATTTAGATAATATTAGAATGGTACTAAAGGGTGATATTGAGAATACAGTTGTCAATAGAGATTCTCTTTTTCAACAATTTAAGTTAGATCCTGAATCTGTAGATTTAAACCCAATAAGAGAAGATTCATTGTTGCGGGCTGAAGTTGCGCTTGAAGATAAATACAATTTATTTGAACGAGTAATTGATAAAAAAAACCTGGTATTGTTTACGCCAGTTTCCGGCTCAATATCGATGGTTTATAATCCAAATGAAAAGCATTATGCGGTTGATATTACAGCGGCAACAGATAGTCCGGTAAAGGCTATTGCCAACGGCACCGTTATTTTTTCTGAATGGACAGCTGATACTGGTTACGTGATTATTATAGAACATGATGGCGGATTGTTAAGTGTTTATAAGCATAATGGCTCATTATCAAAGTTTCAAGGGAGTATTGTAAGGGGAGGTGAGGTTATTGCATCTGTAGGTAATACAGGTGAATTTACTACTGGCCCTCATTTGCATTTTGAACTTTGGGATAATGGAACACCAATAGACCCGGTTAATTATATTGATTTTAATTAGAAATTAGATGTCCTTAAAGACCATAGCTGCTAAGATATTTGCCCGCCGTATTGCTAAAAGGACAATCAAATGGGTGAACAAACCTATTGAAACGCAAGAAAAAGTTTTCAAAAGCCTTATAGAAAGTGCCAGAGAAACCAAATTCGGAAACGATCATAGACTAAGTACTATTAAATCACATGCAGATTTTGTACGTAATGTCCCCATTAGAGATTACGAGGAACTAAAAGAATATGTGAATTTAGTTGTATCTGGCGAGAGCGATATTCTTTGGCCAGGAAAACCTATTTACTTTGCAAAAACATCAGGAACTACATCTGGGGCAAAGTATATTCCAATTACCGAAGGTTCTATTAAAGAACAGGTTAAGGCATCTAGAAATGCAATTTTAAATTATATAGATGAAACGGGTAAAGCTGATTTTGTTTCTGGTAAAATGATTTTTTTACAAGGTAGTCCTGTATTAGAAGAAAAAAACGGAGTTAAATTAGGAAGGCTTTCTGGTATATCGGCACATTACGTTCCTAATTACCTACAGAAGAATAGAATGCCAAGTTGGGAGACAAATTGTATTGAAGATTGGGAAACCAAAGTAGCTGCCATTGTAGAGGAAACTAAAGATGAGGATATGACCGTTATTGCGGGCATTCCATCTTGGGTTCAAATGTATTTCGAAAAGCTCAAAGAAAATACCAATCAGAATATTGGTGATTTGTTCAAGAATTTTGAGTTGTTTATATATGGAGGTGTCAATTATGAACCTTACAGAAAAAAGTTTGAAAAGTTAATTGGAAGAAAGGTTGCCAGCATTGAACTTTTTCCTGCAAGTGAAGGCTTTTTTGCATATCAGAACTCCCAAAAAGAAATAGGAATGTTGTTGCTCTTAGATGCGGGGATATTCTATGAGTTCGTGAAATCAGATGAATTTTTTGAGGAAAATCCGAAACGACTTACTATAAAAGATGTTGAGATAGGTATAGATTATGTAATGATCATAACTACAAACGCTGGTTTGTGGGCTTACAATCTAGGTGATACCGTTCGGTTTGTTTCTGTTTATCCTTTTAAAATTATCGTTTCAGGAAGAATCAAACATTTTATTTCAGCATTTGGTGAACACGTTATTGCAAAGGAGGTAGAAGAAGCGATGTTGGTAGCAACAAGTGCAACAGATGCTAGTGTAAGCGAGTTTACAGTTGCTCCACAGATAACCCCAGAAATAAATGAATTACCATATCATGAGTGGTTTATAGAGTTTGAAAAGGCACCAAGCGACATTAACTTTTTTATTCAACAATTAGATGAGGCTTTGCAAAAGCAGAATAGTTATTATTATGACCTTATTGTTGGCAAGGTTCTGCAAACTTTAAAGATTACTCCGATTGAAACCGGTGGGTTCTTATCTTACATGAAATCTGTAGGAAAACTAGGCGGACAAAATAAAGTTCAGAGATTATCGAATGACCGAAAGGTGGCTGATCGCCTGTCTAAATACAGCAAGACAAAAATCTAGCTTATTATTAACAAATATTAAATTGTAATTTTGTTTGAAATCTTCCATGGGAAAAGCAATCACTACTACTAGAGCTCAAGAATCCACAAATGCTATTGAACGCATGTATATAACAATGCGCCATCTTTTTAATAGAGGGTTTTATAAACCTAATGGTGTATCAGGTGAAGCATTAAAAAATGCATTATTACAACTAAGACCCGAAATTTATGGATCGGTCGCTGAAGAAAAAGCCGAATTAAATGGCCTTATCTATGTTCTTGAAAGGTTACCCGAAGGTATTGAACAATGTACATTTATTAATTTAACATCTGATGAAGGTTATGGTGTTTCCCATATCAATCCTATAATCCCGCCAAAGAGAAGAAGAAATTGTTATCGTATCGATGACGAGCAAATGAATATTGAAATTACTAGAGGTCGTTCAGACATCTACGATATTTTGACCCATTTAACCTTTTTGTTTATTGAATCTGAAAAAATCTGTAATCGAGTTTTAATACCCGAAACAGAAAAGACAATAAGAGATTGGACAAAGCTTGAAAATGCAGTTAAAAAGAAAGAATTAACTCAAGAAGAACGCGAAATCGCTTTAATTCATACGGCTAATATTTTAGGAAGGTCTTTTGAGGAAATATTAGAGGTTTATAAAAAGTTCAGTACCAAAACAAACCCAGAAAGATTTCTAAAAGTAATTTACTGGCTTGGAAAACTTGCACTAGAAGAAGAAATTTCTGGTGAAAAAAGAGCCATAACATTTAGTGCGTTATTACGAGAGCGATTAGGGCATCATATTCATGGCGAAATATGGGCAAACAATATAAAAAGTGTTTTAGTAAAAAACAATCTATTGCATAGGCCTATTCATATTATATCTGCAAATATGCATAGTGTTATGAACTCTTTATTCGCAAAGGCGGCACTTACAAGTGAATTTCCAAATGTAGTTTCTTTAGAAATTTTCGAGGCTCTTAGTAGTGCCGGCAATAGTGAATTAAGAAAGAAGGTAACAGAGTTGGCAGAAAACAATGGAATGATTTCAATCGATGATACCTCGGGCACCAATATCGATGTTCAAATTTTTGACACAGCGAAGATAAAAGTAAACAGCTGCTCCTACGATTTTTCAACAGAAGAGATTGATAAAAAACCTGTTATATTTGTTATGGATTATGCATTTGGTGAACAGGCCTATGAAACTATAGATGAGCTATTAAAACCTTATAGTACAAAAAAGAACAATGGGTCTTTAATTAATGTAGATTCAGTTTCTATAATGGGTAAAGCAGGTATACTCGAAGGTGGAAAAGGTGATTTAATGATTCCATCGGCACATATCTTTGAGGGAACTGCGGATAACTATCCATTTAAAAATGAATTGTGCGCCAAAGATTTTGAAGGATATGGACTTGAAGTTTTTGAAGGTACAATGGTAACTGTTTTAGGTACCTCGCTTCAAAACAAAGATATTTTAAAGTTCTTTCATAAATCGACCTGGAATGTTATTGGACTGGAAATGGAGGGAGTGCATTATCAGAAAGCTATACAATCCGCTTCTAAAATAAGAAAGAGTATAAGCGAAAATGTAAAGGTGAGGTACGCATATTACGCATCAGATAATCCTTTAGAAACAGGAAGTACATTAGCATCAGGAGGTTTAGGCACAACAGGAGTGAAGCCTACATATCTAATTACCGATAAAATTTTAAAACAAATATTTAATTCATAAAATGGCTGAAAATCAATCACCAAATACTCAAAATAGTTCCGATGAAATTGATTTGGGACAATTATTTCAATTGATTGGAAAGGGGTTTAATGCCATATTTCTGTTCTTTTTAAGGATGTTTCTATATTTAAAAAATAACTTTTTTATACTTATTGGAATCATAGTGGTAGGGTTGGCTATAGGTTATGGTCTAAATAAGATGACAATTAAAAAGCTTAAAACAGAAATAATAGTTAAACCTCAAATGGAGAGTAAAAACTATTTATATGATGTTATAGATGAAGTTCAATCAAACATCAGCGCAAAGGATACACTATTTTTTAAAAATATCGGCTTAGAAGACATTGATTTTACTGGATTGGAAGTAAGTATTAGTAGAGTGATTGAGGAGGGGAATACTGAAAGCGATTTAAAATATTTAGAATTGCTTCAGAGTTTTGAAAATACGGATGCAATAGCTGATATCGTAAGAGCAGAATTACAGAACAAGAGTTCTTTTAATCATAGAATAACTTTTTATTATAATAACTCAGAGGAAGGAAAAGTTTTTGCGAACAAAATAATGCGCTACATCAATTCCAATTCATACTTTGGAGGTCTTCTGAAAATATACCGTAGTAATGCCACTAATAGAATTGAACAAAATCAAGTTTTATTAGTTCAGGTTGATGAAATTATTGCTAATTACACCAACAACCTCGCTACAAAAAAGGAGAACCCCGTTAGCAATCAAATTATTTTAGATAATCAGGAACAAGTTAATGTAGCAAGACTGTTTGAACTTAAAAATGTATTGATTCGAGATATTGAATCTAAAAAACTGGAATTACAAGAGAGATCGGATTCGATAAGCATAATCAACTTCGGACAACCTCAAATTGTTAAAAAATCGTTTTTTGGAAGAAGTATTGTTTTTATACCCTTGGTTTTACTGACTCTTTTTTTCCTATTATCGTTGATAAAATACCTTAATAAGAAAACTCACGAATTATATTAAAAAAATCTATGAATTTATTGATTACAGGCGGAGCAGGTTTTATTGGTTCTCACGTGGTGAGAAGGTTTGTGCAAAATTATCCAAATTATCATATCTATAATTTAGATGCTTTGACTTATGCTGGTAACCTTGAAAACTTAAAGGATATTGAAGACTTTCCTAATTATCACTTTATAAAAGGTGATATTGTTGATGAACCATTTATTAATGATTTATTCGTTAAAGTTAATTTTGATGGTGTAATTCATTTAGCTGCGGAGTCACATGTAGACCGGTCAATTGAAGACCCTTTGGCATTTGTGAGAACGAATGTTATTGGAACCGTAAACCTTTTAAATGCTGCTAAGAACTCATGGAAAGATAGTACCTTGGGAAAAAGATTTTATCATGTAAGTACTGATGAGGTTTATGGAGCATTGGGCCAAGAGGGTCTTTTTACAGAGTCTACACCTTATGACCCTAATTCTCCATACTCTGCATCTAAAGCAAGCTCGGATCATTTTGTTCGTTCTTATGGGGAAACTTATAATTTTCCTTATGTCATTACAAATTGCTCTAATAATTATGGGCCATACCATTTCCCAGAAAAATTAATTCCTCTTTTTATTAATAACATAATTGAAGGGAAATCTCTTCCAGTTTATGGAGATGGAAAATATACAAGAGATTGGCTTTTTGTAGAGGATCATGCTAGAGCAATAGATTTGGTATTTCATAAAGGGGATAATCATGAAACCTATAATATCGGAGGTTTCAACGAATGGCAAAATATAGATTTGGTTAAACTTCTTTGCCAGGTTATGGATAAAAAGTTAAATAGAACAAACGGCGAATCAGAAGAGCTAATTACCTATGTCAAGGATAGGCCAGGACATGATTTACGGTATGCGATTGATGCCACAAAAATAAATAAAGAATTAGGCTGGGAACCTTCAGTTACATTCGAAGAGGGTCTTGAATTGACTGTAGATTGGTATCTTTCTAATTCTGATTGGTTGAACCATGTTACTTCAGGAGATTACAAAGAATATTATAAAAAAATGTATTCATAATTTAATTGCATTAAAGTAAAAAGTATGAAAGGAATAATATTAGCTGGTGGTTCAGGTACCAGGCTTCACCCACTCACATTATCTGTTAGTAAACAATTGATGCCTATCTATGATAAACCAATGATTTATTATCCTTTGTCTACTTTAATGTACGCAGGTATTCGCGAAATATTGATTATTTCTACCCCAAAAGATTTGCCATTATTTGAAGAGTTATTAGGGAATGGCGAAAAATATGGTTGTTCTTTTACATATGCTGTGCAAGATGCACCTAACGGTCTTGCAGAGGCTTTTATTATTGGGGCAGATTTTATAGGAAAAGATAAGGTAGCGCTTATATTAGGTGATAATATTTTTTATGGCTCAGGTTTAGCCAAATTATTGCAATCTAATAATGATCCAGATGGAGGAATAATATATGCCTATCGAGTTCATGACCCAGAACGATATGGTGTGGTTGAATTTGATGATGAAGGTATAGCTATTAGTATCGAAGAAAAACCACTAGAACCTAAATCCAATTTTGCAGTTCCTGGAATATATTTTTACGATAATGATGTCGTAGATATTGCTGCAAAAATTCCTCCTAGTCCAAGAGGGGAGCTTGAGATAACAGATATTAATAAAGAATATTTAAAGCGTGGTAAGTTGAGTGTAAGTATTCTCGATAGGGGTACCGCTTGGTTAGATACAGGTACATTTCAATCATTAATGCAAGCATCTCAGTTTGTTGAGGTCATTGAAGAAAGACAGGGTCTTAAAATTGGCGCCATTGAGAGTGCGGCCTATGAAATGGGATATATCAATAAAGAAGAATTTAAAGAATTGGCTGAACCTTTAATGAAAAGTGGATACGGTAAAAATTTGCTAGGCATTTTAAATAAGAATAAATGATATTTAACGAAACTAAACTCAAAGGATGTTTTGTTTTAGAACCGACTATTTTCAATGATGACAGAGGTTATTTTTATGAATCCTATAATAAAAATAAATTTAATGATGGAATTAGAGCAAATGTAGACTTTGTGCAAGATAACCAGTCTTTTTCAACCAAGGGAGTTTTAAGGGGACTTCACTTTCAAAGTGGAGAGTTTGCCCAGGCAAAATTAGTAAGGGTATTGAATGGATCTGTTTTGGATGTAGCTGTAGATATGAGAAAAAGTTCTCAAACTTTTGGACAGTATTTCTCTATAGTATTAAGTAGCGAAAACAAGAAGCAACTTTTTATACCAAGAGGTTTTGCACACGGTTTTGCGGTTTTATCTAATACCGCAGATTTTTTTTACAAGTGTGATAATTATTACAACAGTTCTTCTGAGGGTGGAATCATATATAATGATCAACAACTTAATATAGATTGGAAAATCTCAAAAGATGACATGAAATTATCATCGAAAGATTTGGAATTGCCTACTTTTAAAGACGCCCTTTTATGTTAAGTATATTGGTGACAGGCTCTAACGGTCAATTAGGCATGTCCATTCAAGAAATAAAAGGACAATTTACCGAAAATATTGTATTTCATTTTACTGATGCAAATGAGTTAGATATATCAAATGAAAAGGCAGTTCGAAATTTTTTCAAGAATAAAAATTATGATTATTGCATAAATTGTGCGGCGTATACAGCAGTAGATAATGCCGAAGACAATAAAGATTTGGCATATGCAATTAACGCTGACGGAAGTAAATACCTAGCGAAAGTATGTGACGAATATAATTGTATTTTCATTCACGTTTCTACTGATTTTGTTTTTGATGGAACAAAAGAGGAGCCATACACCACATTAGATCAACCACGGCCTTTAAATATTTATGGCGCTAGTAAATTAGAGGGCGAAAGATTGATTCAAAAAGTAACGAAGAAGTATTTTATAATAAGAACATCTTGGGTTTATTCAGAATTTGGAAATAATTTCGTCAAAACCATGATTAAATTGGGCAAGGAAAAAGATAGATTAGATGTGGTGTCAGATCAAATAGGCTCGCCTACCTATGCAAGAGATTTAGCTCATTTTCTATTAAAAATCATATTAGATAAAAACCATAAATATGGTATCTATCATTTTTCTAATGAAGGGGTTTTAAGTTGGTATGATTTTGCCCAGGCTATTATTAAGCTCAGTAATTCAGAAACCAAAGTATTTCCTGTAAGTTCTTCTGATTATAAAACAAAGGCAGAACGTCCTAAGTTTAGTGTTATGAACAAAGACGAAACTATAACAGTATTTAATATTGAACTTGAACCATGGCAAAATAGTTTAAAGACATGTGTGCGAAATTTAAATTACTGAATAAGTTATTTTTATTAGTTGTCTTTTTTATTTCATGTGGCACTAATGAAAAGAGACCTCAAGAGAATATTTTTAAGGTAATATTGACCGTAAAAGTAATTGAGGATGATAAATTCCAATTGTTTTATATCGACTCTGCCAACGGTAAATATAATGAAAGAGATGTTGTAAGTGTTAATGTAGAAGGAAGCCAAGACTTTCAATCAATTGTATT
>CAXBIJ010000123.1:0-10026 GCA_963975675.1 uncultured Maribacter sp.
TGCTCTTTTCGGCACCATGGGTGTTTTGGTATTCTCCTATTTTATGACCGCCGATTTAGAAGTTGCAACCTTGCAAGAAAGTAGGTTTGCATTTCGATACGTGATTTTAACTTCTTCTACCATAGTTGCTATAATAGGCTTGTTGGTTTGGAGATTTATGAAACTTCCAGAACATTTGGAAAAGGAAATTATAGTTGATAAAATTACCGTTTCACAGATAGGCGAGGTATTACGATTACCATCGGTTTTATTATTAATGGTTATTATTCTTTGTGCTTATGTTGGTTATAAAATTACAGACGTATTCTCGTTATATGCGCAAGATGTTATGTTGTTCGATGAGGTAGGTTCTGCACAGGTGGGAACTTTTTTATTATTTGCTCGCCCAGTAGTGGGGTTTGCTATTGGTATTCTAGCAGACCGTTCTAGACCTAGTTTATGGCTATTTATTAGTTTTATAATTGCTTTTTGTGGCGCTATTATTTTTGCAACGGGCATGGTATCTAATATTCCACATTTTGTGTTTCTGTTCTCGATATTGGTTGTTGCTATAGGAGTTTATGCTGCACGATCCTTATATTTTGCGGTTATGCAAAGTGGTAAAATTCCCTTGGTATTAACTGGTACTGCGGTAGGTTTGATTTCTTTAATAGGATATACTCCTGATATTTTTGCCGGTCCTGCTATGGGATATTTACTTGATGCTTCACCAGGCTTGGAAGGACATCAAAATGTGTTTTGGATGCTGGCATTATTTTCATTTATCGGTGGTATTGCAGCATTTAGATATTTTCAACTTTATGGTAAACAATTCAATGACAATCCCAAAAAATCTTAATCTAATATTATCTGGAATTGTAGTGATTATTGCCGGGGTGGTGTATGGTGGTCATCCAACGTTTATTATGCCAAATCTCTTAGGTTTTGAGGTGGTAGACTTGGAGCTTAAGAATATGTTGCGTGCAGTAATGGGTATTTATTTAGGTGTTGGGCTGTTTTGTTTAATAGGTGCTTTTAAACCCAAAATTTGGTATGGAGCAACATTGTGCAATGTACTTTTTATGGGAGGTATTTCTTTTGGTAGAATTGTAAGCACAGTAGTTGACGGTATTTCGCCACTATTTACTACTGCATTAATTCTAGAGCTATTGTTTTTTGGATGGGGATTATATAACCTAAAGAAGTACAAAGAAATAATTTAAGTCAATTCTACTTTAAAAATCTAACTTCTTCTTACGTAATTCAAAGTTTTGCCCCAAGTATACTTTACGTACCATTTCATCGGCAGCTAATTCTTCAGGTTCACCAGATTTTAAGATGCCACCTTCAAACATTAAGTAAGAACGCTCTGTAATAGCAAGTGTTTCTTGCACGTTGTGGTCGGTAATAAGAATACCAATGTTTTTATCTTTTAATTGAGCTACGATGCGTTGTATGTCTTCTACAGCTACAGGATCAACACCAGCGAAAGGTTCATCTAGTAGAATAAATTTAGGGTCGGTTGCTAAAGCTCTTGCTATCTCTGTTCTTCTTCGCTCACCACCCGATAAAAGATCACCGCGGCTTTTACGAATATGACCCAAACCAAATTCTTCAATTAGCGACTCCATCTTCATGTGCTGCTCTTTTTTACTCAATTTGGTCAATTGAAGTACACTTAAAATATTCTTTTCAATACTAAGCTTTCTAAATACAGATGCTTCTTGAGCCAAATAACCAATACCGTTCTGTGCTCGTTTATACATAGGAAATTTGGTGATTTCCATATCGTCTAACCAAATGCTACCACCGTTAGGTTTGATAAGACCTACAATCATATAAAAGGAAGTTGTTTTGCCGGCACCATTAGGGCCTAATAATCCAACGATTTCTCCTTGGTTAACTTCCAAAGAAATTCCTTTAACCACCCTACGACCTCTGTAGGATTTCATAATATTATCGGCACGTAACTTCATGTATTCAAATCTATTGGTTATTGGTCTGTTAGAAAAGTAATTAGGGATTATTTAACCTTGTTGATTTTCTAATTCTTCCCAATACTCATATGCTCTTCTTAAATGTGGTACAACAATAGTACCTCCAACAAGAGTAGCAATACTTAAAGTTTCCATAACTTCTTCTTTAGATGCACCCTCTTTATATGAGCTTTCTAAATGGTATTTCACACAATCATCACAACGTAAAACAGCTGAGGCAACAAGACCTAATAATTCTTTGGTTTTCACATCTAATGCGCCTTCAGCATAAGCATTGGTGTCCAAATTAAAAATGCGCTTAATTATTTTATTGTTATCTGCCAATAGCTTGTCGTTCATCTTAGAGCGATAGGCATTAAATTCTTCAATTTGGTTTGACATTTCTATTTGCTTTTTTTTCTTTTTCAGCTTTTTTTCTTTCTTTTCTAAGTACCATCGCAGAAATATAGATGCTTACTTGATATAAAATCAATACAGGAATTGCTACAATAATTTGGCTAGTAACATCTGGTGGAGTAATTACCGCTGATAATATAAGTACAATTACCAGAGCAATTTTTCGATATTTCTTCATTATCTCGGGTGTTACAAGGCCCACTTTTGTTAAGAAGAATATTATTATAGGTAATTCGAATAGAATACCACACGCCAAGACAGATATTTTAAGCGTACCTATATAGGAATCTAAATCGAACTCGTTTAAGACCGATTCACTGACGACATAAGAACCTAAAAAATTAATAGAAAGTGGAGCTACTATGTAGTATCCAAATAACACTCCAATAAAAAATAATAATGAGGCAATTAATATAAATCCTCTAGAATTCTTGCGTTCGTTCTCATGAAGTCCAGGACTAATGAACTTCCACATTTCCCATAAAACATATGGAAAGCCAATAATTACTCCGGCCCAAATAGAGGTCCATATATGAGCTGAAAATTGACCGCCCATTTCGCGGCTCTGAATTGAAAAAGGAAATTCATCAGCACAGAATGAAGAATCTATTACCGTAAAATCTTGGACTTTATTTAACCAAGTGGCTATATTGCAAAAAAGGCGATATGTTGGAAAGTCCATGTTTTTGGGTCCAAAAATAATCGTATCAAAAATAAAACCTTTCATTAAAAAGGCAACAGAACCTATAAGTACGATTGCCACAGTAGAACGAATTAAATGCCATCTTAATTCTTCTAAATGGTCGAGAAATGACATCTCGTTGTGAGGCTTAGCAGCTTTAGAACTCATTATAAAATACCTTCGTTAATTAAATTATGTAAATGAATAACACCAACATAGGTGCCATTTTCAATGGCAAGTAATTGTGAAATTCCTTTTTTCTGCATGTGCTCTAACGCTTTAATAGCTAAGGTATTTGCAGGTATTGTTTTTGGGTTTCTGGTCATGATGTCCTCGGCTGTTAAATCTTTAATATTATCATGCTTATTAAGCATACGTCTAATATCACCATCGGTGACAATACCAATAATTTTTTCACCATCTAGTACAGCGGTAACCCCTAGCATTTTTTTAGAAATCTCTACGATAACTTCTTTAACCTCGGCATTTTTCTGAACACTTGGCAATTGATTTTTGCTTACCAAATCTGCAACTCTAAGATAAAGTCGTTTTCCTAATGACCCACCAGGATGATATTTTGCGAAATCTTTACTGCTAAATCCTTTTATTTCTAAAAGTACTATTGCTAATGCATCACCCATGACCAATTGTGCTGTTGTACTTGTGGTAGGTGCTAATCCGTTAGGGCACGCTTCTTTTTTCACAAAAGTATTCAGAATAAAATCGGCTTGTTTTGCGAGAAAAGATTCAGTGTTGCCAGTCATGGCAATCAATTTATTCGTACCTCTTTTTAAAAGTGGAACTAACATTTTAATTTCAGGCGTATTGCCACTGTTAGAAATACAAATAACTACATCATTGTCTTGAACTGTGCCTAAGTCTCCGTGAATAGCATCTCCGGCATGCATGAAAATTGCAGGAGTACCAGTAGAATTTAATGTTGCAACAATTTTTGTAGCAATTATGGCACTTTTTCCAATACCAGAAATAATTACGCGTCCTTTTGATTCTATAATACAATTTACAACCTTTGCAAAATCGTCTGTAAGAAGACTAGAGAGGTGCGCTATGGCATCACGCTCAGTTTCAATGGTTTTTTTTGCCAAGTCAATAATGGTGTCCGTAGCTATCAATCTATTATTCAAATTATGGATTGTATTCCTAAAAGAATGTGTTATCTTTAAGATGACAAAATTAAACAATCTTAATTTTATATGCTGATAATCGCATGATAATTTAGAATAACCAAGCTAGGTAAATAATATTTTTGTTCACTCATGAGTTTTAGTATACGAAGTTCCCCCTTAAATGTAAAATGTGACACACAGTAAAGATTTTGAGAATATAGATTTACATTCCTCTTTAAAAAAATATTTTGGTTTTTCTCAGTTCAAAGGACTTCAAGAAGAAGTAATCAAAAATGTTTTACGAAGGAATAATACGTTCGTGATAATGCCTACAGGTGGAGGCAAATCACTTTGCTACCAATTACCGGCCCTTATGCAAGAAGGTACCGCAATTGTAGTTTCTCCTTTAATTGCTTTAATGAAAAATCAGGTTGACGCCATTCGAGGGGTTTCCTCTGAAATTGGAATTGCCCATGTTTTAAATTCTTCGTTGAATAAAGGTGAGGTAAAACAAGTTAAACAAGATATAACCGACGGTATCACAAAGTTGTTATATGTTGCCCCAGAGTCATTAACGAAAGAAGAAAATGTAGAGTTTTTAAGGTCGGTAACTGTTTCATTTGTTGCTATTGATGAAGCCCATTGTATTTCTGAATGGGGACATGATTTTAGACCTGAGTATCGAAATCTTAAATCGATTGTTGAACGCTTAGGTGAAAATATCCCTATTATTGGTTTAACAGCTACTGCAACGCCTAAGGTACAAGAGGATATTATTAAGAATTTAGGTATTGGTGGTGCGAAGTTGTTTAAAGCTTCTTTTAATAGACCTAACCTATTCTACGAAGTACGCACAAAAACCGAGAATGTAGAAGCTGATATCATAAGATTTGTAAAACAAAATTCTGGAAAATCTGGTATTATTTATTGTCTTAGCCGTAAGAAAGTTGAAGAATTGGCTCAAGTGCTGCAAGTTAATGGTGTTAGTGCAGTGCCTTATCATGCTGGTTTCGATGCAAAGACAAGGTCTAAATATCAAGATATGTTTTTGATGGAAGATGTAGATGTCGTCGTTGCAACAATTGCCTTTGGTATGGGAATAGATAAGCCCGATGTTCGTTTTGTAATTCATAACGATATACCGAAAAGTATTGAAAGTTATTATCAAGAAACGGGTAGAGCTGGTCGTGATGGGGGTGAAGGGCATTGTTTAGCCTATTACTCATATAAGGATATTGAAAAATTAGAGAAGTTCATGTCTGGTAAGCCGGTTGCTGAACAAGAAATTGGAAATGCGTTGCTTCAAGAAGTTGTCGCTTATGCAGAGACGTCAATGTCTAGACGTAAATTTATGTTGCATTATTTTGGTGAGGAATTTGATGAAATCAATGGTGATGGTGCCGAGATGGATGATAATACTAGAAACCCAAAAGAGAAGGAAGAAGCTAAAGAAAATGTTGTAAAACTACTTAAGGTAGTAAAAGGTACAAGCGAAAAATTTAAGTCAAAAGAGATTGTTAATGCATTACGCGGTAAAATGAATGCCATTATATCTTCTCATAAGACCAATGAAAAAGATTTTTTTGCAATTGGTGCTGATAAAGATAAAAGCTATTGGATGGCATTAGTACGCCAAACCCTAGTAGCAGGACTTTTAAGAAAAGAAATTGAACAGTATGGTGTTTTACATTTGACAGAAAAAGGAAAGAAATTTTTGAAAACTCCGGCTTCATTCATGATGACCAAAGACCATGTTTACAATGCTGAAAATGATAATGCTATAGTAGGGGCTGCTAAGTCTGGCGGTATTGCAGATGAGCGACTTCTAAAACAATTAAAAGATTTAAGAAAGGCGCAAGCTAAAAAAATAGGAGTACCCCCATTTGTTGTGTTTCAAGATCCTTCCTTAGAAGATATGGCTTTGAAATACCCTATTTCTCATGAGGAGTTATTAAATGTTCATGGAGTTGGTGAAGGAAAAGCAAAAAAATACGGTAAGCCTTTCATTACTTTTATTAATGATTATGTAACCGAAAATGATATTATTAGGCCAGATGATTTGGTTGTTAAAAGTACTGGTGCTAATTCTGCTTTGAAACTTTATGTAATTCAGAATGTGGATAGAAAATTACCTTTGTCTGATATTGCTTCTTCAAAAGGATTGGAAATTCCGGATCTTATTAAAGAAATGGAACAAATTGTTTATAGTGGTACTAAATTAAACCTGAACTATTGGATTGATGAAATCTTAGATGAAGATCAGCAAGAGGAAATTCATGAATATTTTTTAGAAGCTGATACCGATGATTTGGAGGAAGCTATGAGTGAATTTGACGGTGAATACGAAGAAGAAGAACTTCGACTATACCGATTGAAATTTATCAGCGAGGTTGCTAACTAATAATGAACTTATAATTTAATTATCAATAACTATTAAAAAGAATAGTTTCAATGGTCCAACCTACGACCATTAAAGCATAGTTGTAAGAGGTGATGTAATCCAAAACAAAGGTTATACCACCTCTTACTTATTTAATACTTCCAACCTTATAATTTTCATCGATAATAATTTCCGATTAAAAGTTTTCTTAGAAATTCTTGAATGAATTACAAGTTTTAAATCTAAAGTCTTTTATCCAAAGTAATTAATACACTACTCAGCAATATCTTAGAATTTTAAGCCCCTATAATTTGGGGGTAAAACTAGTTAGTATTGTTTATTAGCTGCTATTTATATTGTGTGACACAATTTCCTGCTGTTAAAAAATATTAATTTTCTGAGTATTAAATAATGTTTAACATATTTTAAAATAAATTAAACAAAATTTATGATTCTTTTGAAATCTACAAGCTACATTTACAGAAATCTAAAAAAAAGAACTATGAAATTTTTAAAAATTACAACGTTAAGTGCCCTTGTATTATTTGTATCAACCTCATTTGCACAATCAGAAACCATTGTAGGTGTTGCTGCTGGAAATGAAAATTTCACAACATTGGTCGCCGCTGTAAAAGCTGCAGATTTAGTTGAAACGCTTAGTAGTGAAGGCCCTTTTACAGTTTTTGCTCCTGTAAATAGTGCTTTCGAAGCTTTACCAGCTGGTACTGTAGAAAGTTTGTTAAAGCCTGAAAATAAAGAAGCATTAACTGGTTTGCTTACGTATCATGTTGTTGCCGGTAAATATATGGCAGGTGATGTTGTAAAGGCTATTAACGGGAATAAAGGTGCTTTTTCGGTTAAAACTGTACAAGGTGGTACAATTATCTTATCATTAAATGGTGATAAGGTAATGTTGAAAGATGAAAAAGGAAACATGGCCATTGTTGTTATTGCAGATGTAGCTGCTAGTAATGGTGTTATACACGCTATTGATACTGTTGTAATGCCCAAGTAATTTTAGTTTCCCCCAAAGTAAAAGCCCATCTAAAACTTAGATGGGCTTTTTATTTTTTTCTACTTAAGGTTCAGATGTGCCGTCAGTATCAAACTTACCTCTTCGTAATTGTCTTTGAATTTTTTTGATGGCAGATTCAATTGATTTTTCGGGTTCTATTATGTTATATTCCCCCCAAAAATTAGGGTCTGCAAAACCTATAGCTTCATCACCTAAAATTATCGATGACTTAATTCTATTTTTTGACTTTGGAATAATATTATCAACATTCTGCTCCCAATCTGTAACTGCCATTTCACAACTTAAACTATAGACAGAATTAAATAATCGCTTGTCCCAATTGATTTTGAATTCTAAAAGTACATTACTATACCCGTAATACCATTTCCCATTTTTTTCACGATAATCTACTCTATAAGATACTTCTGTAGGCCAAACCTCTGCATTTCTAGGTTTTTTACGAACAAACATTTGAGAAGCTAATCTTCTATCAGTAATGTTCAAAGAGTAGACGGCGCTAGTTAAAATTCTATTCTTTGCATCGATGTATAATTTTCCTTTATACAGCGGGTCAATGATTTCTGGCTTTTGTTTAAAATCTACCACATATATTAATTGATCATTTACCCGTGTTGAAGTATCAAAAGAAAAGTCATAGTAGGTGAGGGTTTCTTCAGTAAAGATATAATCGGGATACTTAACCATATCTACAAATAATGTGTTGAAAGGACCACCTTGTAGTTTTAAGGCAACAGTATCTAATTTATTGTAATCGGTACTTTTTCTAGCCTTGTATAATTCTAACGCATCACTTTTGTTAGACGAATATGGTGCTTTATAGATATTTACAACAGCTTCTGATAAACTAACATTCGTTCTTCGCTTTTTAATTGTCTCTCTGTAAAAAGCAGTCATTACGGTATTTTCGTTCAAGTAATTTTCACCTTTCCTATTAAGTGTTTCGATTACTAATGTTTTAGCATCATTGGGAGCGTCTATTCTTGCTTCTGATAGTGCCATTACAAATTCATCCATCAATATCTTGTTGCCATCCTTTTCTAATTGAGCTAGGGGAACAGACATTGTTTTATACCCTAAAAATGCGATTATTAGATTGCCATTTTTAACATCATTGGGTACTTTGAGTGCGAATTGCCCCTCTGAATTGGTTATGGTGCTGTGATTTGTGTACTCAATTGTTAGTGTAGCAAATATTAAAGGTTTTTTATTGTTCGAATCGAGTACTTCACCAGTATATTCTATAAAATTAGAATTTTGCGCAAGCATTAAATTTGTTCCGATACCTATAAAGAGAAAAATAAGTAGCAGGAACTTGGTCCTAAACTTTCCTAATATGATATTTCGCACTATTTTCATTACGTTTCTTTTTCATATTAAGGTAATGATTTTTAGTGAATTAAGCTAGATTTTGGAGCGATAATTTGACTGCTAATCCTTTTGGCAGCAATAGGGATAAATTCAAATTATTGGTTACTGTCAAAGGTTTTAGAAGATGAACTAACGAGTCTATTAATTTCTTTTAATTCTTCCTCGGTAAGGTCTCTCCATTGTCCAACGGGTACATCTAAATGTACATTCATAATTCTAATTCGTTTCAGTTTTTTTACTCGGTAGTCTAAATACTCGCACATTCTACGTATCTGTCTGTTGAGACCTTGAGTCAAAATAATTCGAAATTGATACGTGCTAACTTCAAAAACTTCACATTCTCTAGTTACCGTATCTAAGATGGGAATACCTCTACGCATGCGATTTAGAAAATCAATAGTAATAGGTTTGTCAACAGTTACTAAATATTCTTTCTCATGATTGTTACGTGCTCTTAAAATTTTATTTACGATGTCACCATCATCAGTAAGAAAAATAAGTCCTTCACTAGGTTTATCTAATCTACCTATTGGGAAAATACGTTTTGGATAATTTATGTAGTCAATAATATTATCTTTTTCGACACCAGTATCTGTAGTACATACAATTCCAACTGGTTTATTGAAAGCTAAATATGTTGATTTTCCTTTAGGTTCCTTTATTAATTCGCCATCAACTTTTACAACATCACCTGTAGATATTTTGGTTCCCATTTCTGGTACTTCTCCATTAATAGTAACCCTACCTTGTTCTATAAGCTTATCTGCTGCTCTACGAGAACAATAGCCTGCTTCGCTTAAATACTTGTTGATTCTTGTTTTATTAGAATTGTCTTGCATGATTTTTATTGCGGTTTCGGGTATTATTTACGTGTTAATTCCTGTTGATATATTTCTCTTCCTAATTGTGCTAAAAATGGAATGCCAATTTCGTCGTATTCATAGGCGTCATCATTGAATATGCCATCTTTGTTTACAAGAATAGTGGCGGTTAAAAGAAAATCGATGTTCTTTTCGGTATCTTTTATATAGGCGCAATCGGTTAAGGTTCCATATGCAAAG
>CAXBIJ010000124.1:0-9990 GCA_963975675.1 uncultured Maribacter sp.
TCAAGATATATTTGGCGAAAACGGTTCTTTTAGGTTGGTAGATGCAGATGAAATGAGCGACCCAGAAAACAATCCTAAAGAAGGGTTGTTTTCTCATACAGATGATTTTATTAAACTAACTGAAGCATCTAGAAAATATCCAGCAATACATGAAGTCGAACTTCACGATAAGGAGCATTACGAAGGCTTGATAGAAATTACCAAAGCCGATGCTGATATTGTTCCTTTATTTCTTAAAGACCCTGAGGGGGATATTGAAATCATTACTGCCTTCAGCAAAGATTTCACAGATATAAAGGAAGGCTACAAATTAGTCTATTTGGGCAAAATTTTTCCGTCTGAAAATCCAGAAAAAGAAAGCGTTAAAGAAATTTCTTAATCGTTAAGTTTAAGTACGGCCATAAATGCCTCTTGTGGCACTTCTACATTACCTACTTGACGCATTCTTTTTTTACCTTTCTTTTGCTTTTCCAAAAGTTTACGTTTACGAGAAATATCACCACCATAACACTTAGCGGTTACATCTTTACGTAATGCTTTAGTAGTTTCTCTAGAGATAATCTTTGCACCAATAGCAGCTTGAATAGGAATATCAAATTGTTGCCTTGGTATAAGTTCTTTTAACTTTGAACAAATCTTTTTACCAATGTTTACCGCATTATCAGCATGAAGTAAAGCTGAAAGAGCATCTACAGGCTGTGCGTTTAATAAAATATCAACACGTACTAATTTAGAAGGACGCATTCCTATAGGAGTGTAATCAAATGAGGCATACCCTTTAGAAACGGTTTTTAATCTATCATAGAAATCAAAAACTATTTCTGCTAAAGGCATATCAAAGTTAAGTTCAACACGCTCGGTGGTCAAATAAGTTTGATTTGTGATTACGCCACGTTTTTCAATACACAAAGACATGACATTACCTACAAAGTCAGCTTTTGTAATAATTGTAGCTTTTATATAAGGCTCTTCTACATGATCTATACTTGAAGGGTCTGGTAAATCTGTTGGGTTGTTTACAATAATTGGAATATCGGGATTTTTACGTGTAAATGCATGGTAACTAACATTGGGTACCGTAGTAATTACCGTCATATTAAACTCTCGCTCTAAACGCTCTTGAATAATTTCCATGTGAAGCATACCCAAGAATCCACAACGAAACCCAAAACCAAGCGCAGCACTACTTTCTGGTGCAAAAACAAGAGAAGCATCATTCAATTGCAATTTTTCCATAGAAGAACGTAATTCTTCAAACTCATCTGTGTCAACCGGATAAATACCAGCAAATACCATCGGTTTTACATCTTCAAAACCTCCAATTGCATTTTTAGTTGGGTTATCGGCATCTGTAATAGTATCGCCTACTTTAACTTCACGTGCGTCTTTAATTCCTGTTATCAAATAACCAACATCACCAGCTTTTACACTCTTTTTAACCACTTGAGTTAACTTCAAAGTACCTACTTCATCCGCATAGTAGTCTTTGCCAGTAGCTACAAATTTTATTTTTTGACCCTTTTTAATTTCGCCATTAATAACTCTAAAATAAGTCTCAACTCCTCTAAAAGGATTGTAAACAGAGTCAAAAACAAGCGCTTGTAAAGATTCGTCAGGGTTTCCTTTTGGAGGAGGAATACGCTCAATAATTGCCGTTAATATTTCTTCAATGCCAATACCTGTTTTCGCACTTGCAGGTATAACATCTTCTGCTTTACAGCCTAAAAGGTCAACAATATCATCGGTAACTTCTTCTGGGCTTGCACTTGGTAAATCAACCTTGTTTAATACAGGTATAATTTCTAGATCATTTTCTAAAGCCAAATACAGGTTAGAAATGGTCTGTGCTTGTATACTTTGTGCGGCATCTACAACTAATAACGCACCTTCACAGGCCGCAATAGATCTAGAAACTTCATATGAAAAATCTACGTGACCAGGAGTATCGATAAGGTTTAGAATATATTGTTCACCCTTATAGGTGTAGTCCATCTGTATGGCATGACTTTTTATAGTAATACCACGCTCTCTTTCAAGATCCATGCTATCTAATAATTGCTCCTTTTTCTCTCGATCGGTAACCGAACCTGTAAACTCTAACAGTCGGTCGGCCAAGGTGCTTTTACCATGGTCAATATGTGCAATAATGCAGAAATTTCTAATGTTTTTCATAGCGGTAACGGTAATAATAGTACAATTTTAAACCAAGAATAGTACTCGGCTTTAAAGAGCAATTGCAAATATAATCTAATTTATAGCGCTAAGCTTGAGTGTAATCGCCAATTTATAGATGTTATCTTTTCTTTGGATTACATAATTTGTAAAGGATTACAACGTTTTTTTAATTAGATTTGAAATTCAACCCAAGCTACTATTGAAACTACTATTTGCGATTTTAATTTTTACTGTTGGAATATCAGATTGTGTGTTTGGTCAAACCTATGAATTAAAAGGGGAGGTTAAAGATCAATTTCAAGAACCTGTTGCCTTTGCTTCTGTATTTCTTTTGAATGTGACCGATTCCACTTTGGTAAAGGGCACTTCAGCTGATGAGTACGGCAATTTTACTATTTCAAATATTCCTGAAGGACTCTATTTTTTGAAAGCTTCTTATGTGGGGCAGATGTCAAAAAATCTTGCGCTAGAGATAATAAAAGACACAAAAATAGGAGCGGTAATTATAGAGCAACAGGCAGAGCAACTTAATGAGGTTACCGTAACTAGCAATAGACCTGTTGTAGAACGAAAGGTCGATCGTATTGTTTTTAATGTTGAAAACACGGTGATTTCACAAAATAGCTCATGGGATATTCTACGTCAGACACCAGGGGTCATTGTAATGAATGATGAGTTACAAGTTAGAAATCAAGCGACAACCGTTTACGTTAACAATCGAAAAGTACAATTATCATCAGAAGAGGTTAGAAATCTTTTAGAGAATTATCAAGGGGAAAATATAAAATCAGTAGAAGTTATTTATAACCCTCCAGCGAGTTATGATGCTGAAGGTGGCTCAATTTTAAATATCATTACTCGTAAAAATGTATCTCTTGGGTATAAAGGAAATATCAGTGCAGGGTATACTCAAGGTGTTTTCCCGAAATATAATTTTGGCACGTCTCATTTTTATAAAACGGATAAACTTAATGTGAATGCGAGCTACAACTTTGCTCCAAAAAAGGAATTTAAGAATACACTAAGTACTACTAATTACAATAATGAAACAGGGGTCTTTTCTATTTGGGATACTGATTTTGACCAAATAATTCGAAGCAATACACATAGTGCAGGCCTTGTTATAGATTATGATTTAGATGACAAGAATAGTCTTAGTCTAACCTCTAACGCACAATTACAACCTAAAAGGGAATCTGATTTTTTTCAGAATACCATCATTAAAAATGGTTCGGGTGTTATAGATTCTACATTTACAACGGGAAGTTACCTAAATGAAATAAAGAACAATATATCTGGAGACCTAACCTATAAGCATAAATTTAAGGAAAGTGGAAATCTAAATATAAATGCCCATTACACATACTTTGACCTTGAAAGATCACAAGATGTGAATTCTAATTATTTTTTGCCCAATGGTTCATTTATTCGTGATTTTAACTTCTCGACCAATGCGAATCAGCAAATAGAAATTAAAACAGCTCAACTTGATTTTAATGATAATTTGGGAAGCGTTTTTTTTGAAACAGGGGTTAAAGGGTCGTTTATCAATTCTGAAAGCAAGTTAGATTATACGCTTAAAAATAATGGTTCAGTATTTATACCGAACTTATCTGATGATTATATCTACGATGAAAATGTATTGGCGGCATACTTTAGTTTTTCCAAAGATTGGGAAAAATGGAGCTTAAAAACGGGGCTAAGAGCAGAGCAGACCGAAAGTTCAGGTATTTCAGCAAATATTTCTACCATTAACAATCTAAGTTATTTTGAACTGTTTCCATCATTGTATTTGCTTCACAATATTAATGAACATCATAGCCTTTCTTTTGATTATTCTAGAAAATTACAACGACCTAGATATGAAGATTTAAATCCGTTTAGAACCTATATAAATGAACGAATATTTGTAGAGGGAAATCCAAACCTAACTCCTAGCTTCAGTCATAATTTTAATTTAAACTATACCCTGAATCAAGAATTCTATTTTGATTTTTATTACAGGGATAATGGCAGATATATATCCACACTTACATTTCAAGACAATGAAAATATAGTGTTAAGGGATATTACTCAAAACGTTCTCGCAAGTACTTCTTTTGGACTTGATTTCACTTACGGTAAATCCATCACGAATAACTGGTACCTATATAGTTATATTTCACTTTTTCATGAAGATGAAACATTTATTGCCTTACAAAGTAATGACTTTTCTTTTAAGAATGAGTTTAACGGAGCCTATGTTGATTTAACTAATTATGTAACCCTTTCTAATGATGGCACATTTAAAGGAGAATTGGGCTTTGTTTATATGTCAGGCTATTTACAGGGGTCTTATATTCAAGAACAATCTACCAATTTAACATTGGGGCTAAGAAAGTCCTTTATGAAGAATAGGGCCGTAGTTAGTGTAAGTGCTAACGACCTTTTAGGAAAATACAATGCCTATGTTTCTTCTAAGTATTTAAATCAAGACAATCGCTATTTATCTGCACCAGAAACGCAATATGTGAAGTTTGGATTTACGTATAATTTCGGGAATTTCCGTTTAGAGGATAACAAACGTGAAATAGATAAAATCGAGCGTGAGCGGCTAGAAAATTAATAATTCACGCTCCGAAAGTATACGTCTATTTTTCTTGTTAATTTTTTAATATTTCTGTAAGAGTTTTCCGATTTACTTTCCTATTTTTAAATCCTACAACCAATTAAATGATTAGAAATTTCTTTACCACATTGCTTTTTAGCTTAATAGTTTCTCTTGCCTTTTCGCAAGAATTTGAAATTACAGGTTTGGTCTTAGATGAAGACAAAAAACCGATGGTATTTGTAAATGTTCTTTTATTGACTCAAGAAGGTGATTTTATAAAAGGTACGGTAACCAATGATCATGGTTTCTATCGGTTTTTGGCTATCAAAGAAGGTACCTATCAGATTATTGCTAGCTATATTGAAAACACGGTAGAAAGTCAGTTAATACAATTATCTAAAAATACAGAAATTGAAACCCTTGTTCTGAACAGTGCACAGCAATTAGATGAGGTAGTGGTTACGCAAAAGAAACCTGTATTAGAACATATGGCAGACCGTCACATATTTAATATTGAGAATACCGCTCTTTCTGATAATGATATATGGAGTGTATTAAAGAGAACACCAGGTGTCATGGTCATGAACAATGAATTGTTGGTCAATGGCAGTTCGAAGGTGAATATAATGATCAACGGCAAACGAATTAATTTACCTGAAGAAGATATTATGAATTTGCTTTCTGGCAACTCGGCAGGCAATGTTCAATCGATAGAAGTAATTACTAGTCCGCCAGCAAAGTATAGTGCAGAAGGCGGATTATTGATTAATATTAAAATGAAGAAAAATTTAGTCGCTGGCTATAATGGTTCTGTATTCAACCGATATACACAAGGCGTTTTACCCAAACACACCTTGGGTATGGATCATTTCTTTAAAGGAAAGAAGATAGATTTTTCTACGAATTACAGTTTTAGCAACAATAGAGATTGGACGAGATATACCGACATCACCAATTTTTTTAATAACGGCCAAGCGAGTGAAACTTGGACGGCAGAACAGAAATCGATTACTAAAGAAAAAAGCCACACTCTAAACCTATTTCTAGATATTCAATTAGACGATAAGAATACATTAAGCCTAACTTCAAACAGCAGCTACGCCCCAAATGTCATCAATAATTATACATCTGAAACTGAAATAGAAAACACGAATGGGGCCACTACAGCTCGTTTAGCAGGCCTCAATATTTCTGACAAAGATGTTTTAAATACCGCTTATTATTTAGATTGGGTACATAAATTAAACGAAAAGGGAGCTGAGCTTTCTTTCAATACCCATTTCACCTATTATGACTACAAAATAATGCAAGAATTGAATAACAATTTTGTAGAAGGTGAATCTGAATTTATTACAGAAGATACTTTTAATGTTTCGTCTAATCAAATCATTAATCTGTATAGCGCACAAACCGACCTTACACAACCTTTAGGAGAGCATTCAACGATGGAAACAGGGTTAAGGTATGCCGCAATAAATTCTGAGGCAAGTATAGTTCAATCTGGTTTCAACCAAAGTAGAGACGGTGTAGATCCAACTGAATCAGGTATTTTTAATTACGATGAGAAAATTTATGCTGGGTATATCAGTTTAAATAATAGTTGGGAAAATTGGAAATTGAACTTAGGCTTAAGAGCAGAATATACAGACACCAAGGGCGAATTAAATACAGCGTTAGAAGCAAATATCAATTCATACATGAATTGGTTTCCTACCATGGCTTTATCTTATACAGTAGATAAGAATGCATTTTATTTAAAGTCATATCGACGAATTACAAGGCCTAGATACAATATTATAAACCCGTTTGAATATTATTTATCGGCAAACTCCATAATAACAGGCAACCCAAAACTGAAGCCCGCGTATTCAGATTATGTTCAATTCGATTATGTTTTTGATAAAGCCTATAAACTAGTGTTATTCGGAGGAAAAAAATATAATGAACAATCGCAGCAAGTATTTCAAGATAATACCACCAATATCATACGCACCCAGTACATTAATCTTGAATCGAATAATTACTATGGTGTAGATGCAAGCGTTTCGAAAGATATTACCTCTTTTTGGAATTTGTTTTTATTGATTAGTCACTATTACGATAAGGATAGCTTCACAGATTTGAATACTAATACCATTGTAGAAAACTCTATTTGGACCACACATACCCGAACCACCAATAGTTTTACTTTTTTAAGTGACAAGTCGCTATTTGCAGATTTGACCTATATTCATTTTTCACCACGTATTAGCGGAAATACTAGATTCGCTTCCTATGGTAAATTGGGTTTATCCTTTAGAAAGACCTTGTGGAGCAAAGCTGCAAGTATTTCTTTGGCAGTAGAAGATATTTTTAATGGTGGAGTTCTCTATGGAACAAGGAATTATCTTGACCAGAGTAACAGCACATCTTCGAGATGGGAAAATAGATTATTCATTGTAGGTTTCAGGTACAAATTCGGTAACACCAAAATAAGAGATAATTACAAATGGAAAAATACCGAAGAGGGCAAACGTTTGTAAGGAAATATTAGGCCATAACCAGAGCATATCGGTTATAGGGCACCGGTATTAAATCATCAGCTTCAAATCTGGGAGATTGCGCTGCTATTTTTTGCCGCACTTATTTCAAGGCTGTCTGAATATCCAAAGGAGATAAAATATTAAGTATACGCAACAACTACTCTTGCCATTCTGCAATAAATAAATTGGTATCTCTTGTTCCTCCATTATTTCGGTTACTTGAAAAGGCCAAGTATTTGCCGTTATTTGAAAATACCGGAAAGGCATCAAAGGTTTCACCATGCGTTACCCGCTCAAGGTTTTTACCATCGATATCTATAAAATATAGATTAAAGGGAAAGCCCTTTTCAGCTTCAAAATTACTGGAAAACAGAATTTTTTTTCCTGATGGGTGAAAAAACGGACTCCAATTAGCATTTCCTAAAAAGGTGAGTTGCTTTAGGTCACTACCATCGGCATTACAGATAAAAAGTTCCATATCAGTTGGCTCAACTAAGCCTTCTGCTAACAGGTCCTTGTATTTCTTAATGGCTTCTGGAGTTTTAGGCCTTGAAGCTCTAAAAATGAGTTTGGTGCCATCGGGTGAAAAGAACGCACCACCATCATAACCCAATTCGTTGGTTATTTGTTTTACTCCAGTACCATCTAAATTCATGGTGTAGAGTTCCAAGTCGCCACTTCTGGTAGAGGTAAATACAATTTTATCACCTTTTGGCGAAACCGTTGCCTCAGCGTCATAACCTGGCTCTGAAGTAAGTTGAGAAGTTATATTCCCCTGCAAGTCGGCCACAAAAATATCAAAGGAATCATATACAGGCCATACATAATTACCATTTTTGCGCAAGGGTACTTCGGGGCATTCCTTATCCACTAAATGGGTAGATCCGTATACAAAATGTTTATTGTCCGGAAGAAAATAAGCACATGTAGTTCGGCCCATGCCAGTACTAACCATGGGCGGTTTGGCATCCTTAAAATTTTCATCAATGTTCATTAAAAACATTTGGTCGCAATTCAAATCCCACGAGGTATTGTTAGATTGGAAAATCATTTGGGTATCGTCCCAATTCCAATAGGCTTCTGCGTTATCGCCCCCGAATGTAATTTGCCGAATACTTTTAAAGTATTTTTCCTCTGGATAAATTAAAGTGTCGTTACCAGCCATTAAGGAGGGTGTTTCAACAGCAACTTCTTTTTGTTTTTTAGGCTCATTTTTACAACTACCAACGATAAATAGAAGTAAAAGCAGGGTAATAGTTCTCATAGGATGCTTAATTTTGAAAGAAATGAAATCAAAAATGGTTAAAAAAATTCTATTTCCGTTTATTTTATTTTTGTTACTGGGATGTAAACAAGATATAAAACCTCCAATACGTATTGAGGATGATGTTGCCTTTTTAGCAAATGATGTATTAAAGGGTAGAGAAACCGGAAGCCTAGAAGAAGTTGTTGCCGCAGAATATATTCAACAACGCTTTAAAGACATAGGCTTGTCACCAAAGGGAAATGCAGACACCTATTTTCAATCCTTTACGTTTACCCCTAAAAAAGACCCACACGGCCAGGTTCAGTTTGTAAATGGGGATAGTACTATTACAGGTACCAATGTCATAGGCTTTTTAGATAATAAAGCAGATAAAACCATTGTCATTGGGGCACATTATGACCATTTAGGCATGGGCGGTTCAGGCTCTTTATATACCGAAGGTGAGGCTGTTCATAATGGAGCAGACGATAATGCCAGTGGCGTTGCAATTCTTCTTCAATTAGCTTTAGAGGTACAAAAAGAAAATTATCAAGGGAATAATTATCTATTTATAGCATTTTCGGGGGAAGAAATGGGTTTGTTGGGCTCTAACTATTTCACCAAAAACCCGACCATCGATTTGTCAAAAGTCAATTATATGTTGAATTTAGATATGGTTGGCAGATTACGGGAAAACAAAATACTGTCGATTACAGGAACAGGCACCAGCCCAATTTGGAATCAAGTATTGAATGCCTCGAATACCGATTTTAAATTGGTGTTGGGAGAATCTGGCGTAGGACCATCTGACCACACTTCCTTTTATCTTCAGAATATTCCTGTACTACATTTTTTTAGTGGCCAACATGAAGACTACCATAAGCCCAGTGATGATTCAGATAAGTTGAATTATGAAGGTATGCGACAGATTCAAGACTATATTGAAGCCGTCATATTGGAGTTGAATAACAGTTCTAAATTGGCGTTTCGAAAAACTAAAAATGAAAGTGAAGAAGTGCCGATGTTTAAAGTTGTATTGGGTGTTATGCCCGATTATCTTTTCGATGGAAAAGGAATGCGTATCGACGGCATCACAGAAGATAGGCCCGCAGCAATGGCAGGCCTTCAAAAAGGGGATGTTGTTATTCAATTAGGCGATAGTATCGTAACCGATATGATGAGCTATATGCGCGCACTTTCTAGTTTTGAAAAAGGGAACACGACAAAAGTTATTGTAGACCGTAAAGGCGAAAAAATAGATGCTGAAATCACATTTTAGTAACACGTCATTGCAAGCAAATGGTTTAATGACCTTTTTGCCAGTCTTAGTTTAAAACCATGGGAAAACGTCTTTGCGAGGAGTCTTGTTCAAGATTTAAAATGTAAGAACAAGAATCAAAGACAATGAAGCAATGTGTCAACTAATGGCCTCTTAGTTCATTGATTTTTTTGGGGTA
>CAXBIJ010000125.1:0-9923 GCA_963975675.1 uncultured Maribacter sp.
TTTTGGTTTAAACGTTTTTTTACTATCTATAATCACCTTAGATAAAAAGAAGGATGCTACAATTAGTAAGATACCCAATACAGTAAAAATAATTTTTCGCATTTTATTATAATTTATAAGCGTATTTGAAAAACACAAGACCAAATATACTTTTTAAGGTCCTTTAGACTCTAATTAATTGAATGAAGCGACCAAATTCAAATGTGAAACGACTGCCCAACTTTTAAAGCAAATTAAACTATCAACAATCAAGCACTTTATATTCAACAACCAATTTCAAATAACCATTAGACTTACCATTCTTCTGTTTCAAAATAAATAATCTCTAATAGAGAATTATTTAGCTATGTGTATGTAAAATGGTAAACTTTAGAAACTTTTGAAAATCAGCTACCAAAAAGCGAAACTACAAAAAAACGTATATGGCTCTTGACATTTAAATGGTTAAAGTAATCATAAAGTATGCTGATTTTCTTTAATATTGAGCACAAAAAAAAGGGATGCACTAGCATCCCTTTTATATTATTTTAAAGCTATTAATTACGCTTCACATCCTCGTATTTCGTTTCTACTAATCGAGTCTTGCTCGATTCATGCTTACCAAATTTCATATTTAAAAATTCGTCGTCACTATCAAAAACAGCCAAGTTTTGACTTTGCATTCTTAACAATGAGTTCAATGACCTAAAATCATTACCCTGTAATTGCACAAACTCAAGATTACTTAAAGTAGCCATACTACCTGGTAAATCGCCCTCAAATTGATTGTAAGAAAGTATCAGTTCCTTTAAATGTACTAGCCTACCTAAATCAACATCTATTGACCCAGCCAACTTATTACCAAAAAGCTCTAATCTTTCTAAATTTGTTAGATTTTCAATCGATTTTGGTAAACTACCCTCTAAATAATTACTCGAGAGATTTAAGGCTTTTAAATTTTCTAATTGCCCAATTCCGCTTGGTATAGTTCCTTGAAATAAATTATTAAACATCGATAACTCTTCAAGTTGTTTCATTTTAGAATAGTCTTGAGGTAAAGTTCCACTAAACTTATTCATTTCAAGCCTAAGAAATTTCAATTCTGTTAATTCAAATATATCTTGTGGTAAACTACCACTTAAGGTATTGAATGAAAGATTCAAAGTCTTTAAATTGGTAAGTGCGGCAATACCATCTGGAATTCTTCCACTAAGATTATTACGATAAAGTTTTAATGCAACAACATGACCATCATTTATTTCTACACCGTACCAAGTAGATGGATTAGCTTTTAAATTCCAACTATTCTGCCATTGCTCACCAACCGTGCTTTTGTAAAACTCTATTAAATATTGTTTTTCACTTTTTGGTATTTGCCCATTAACTATACCACCAATCCCCAAAAAGAGAATTATGAAGCTGCTATATTTTAAAATGTTTTTCATAATGAGAAAATTAAATGTTCCCTAGGTGAATTTTTTAACTTTAAACTCCTATTAACCCTTTAAGAAAACAGTGAAAGACAATAAAGAACCTATTATATAACGTTTTAAAAATAAATTTATGATAACCCAAAAACGTTAAAGTATTGAACCAAGAAAGAGATGCTGTTCAACATCTCTTTCTTTCACCAAACTAACTAAAAGTGTAAACTACTCTTACTCTTCTATGTCTTCAAACTTCGTTTCGGCCATTCTGGTCTTTTTGAAGTTGATGTCTTTAAATTCTAGTTTTCTATCATCTTTATCATAATCAAAAACTAAGTATTCTTTTGTTTCTAAAAACTCTAAAGCTTTAAACGAACTGAAATTATTATTTTGAATTTGAAAAACTTCTAAACTTGCCAATTGAGAAAATTCATTAGGAATTGCACCGTCAAGTCGGTTATTTGCTAAAACCAACTCTTTCAATTTGCTTAGCCTACCCATATCTTTTGGAATGGCACCTTCTAATTTATTTTCGAATAGGCCTAATGTTTCCAATTGTGATAATTGTCCTAAAGAAGCAGGTATATCACCATAAAAATCATTACTTGAAAGATTCAATATTTTTAATCCTTTTAAATTACCCACTGTAGCAGGTATCTTGCCTGTTAAAAAATTATTAAAAGCTGAAAGCTCTATTAACTGATTTAAATTTCCTATTCCATTGGGAATTTCACCATTTAGCCTATTCATCTCTAATTTCAATACTTTTAAATTAGAAAGGTTAACAATTTCTGAAGGAAGTGCGCCTGTTAAAGAATTAAAAGCAAGATTCAATACTTTAAGATGTTCTAAATTACCAATCTCAGATGAGATTGGCCCCATAAGATTATTATGGAACAAATTAATTTCAACTACTTTATTGTCTTCAATAGTTACACCGTGCCATTGAGAAACCGGAGTATTTAAATCCCATTTCTTTACCCAGTGTTTACCATTTGTAGTTGTGTACAGATCCACCAAGGCTTTCTTCTCCTTTTTAGATATCTCTGCAAAGCATACTGTTGTCAGAAAAAATAAGCTAAAACTTAAAAAGTATAGTTTTTTCATATGTTGGCAGTTTATTTAATTCTTTTAATTAAGAATTCTCCTACAAATTTGAACTAATAACGCCTAAAACTAAAATTTTATCGTTGACTAACCCGTGTTTGTTGTAAAAACGCCAATTTATGTTGTGAAACTCACTAAAAATGTAGTCAATGAAATTTGACTATGCTATTGATTCTATATCTAATGTAAGAACTTCCCAATCTTGCATTAGCTTATCTAATTTCTTCTTTTTTGCTTGGTAAGTATCGAAAAAGTTAGATTTAGCAATTGTTTTATCGTAATCTACCAAAAGGTTATGGTCAATTTCCTTTATTTCTTTTTCTAGACTACCAATTTTGCTTTCTATAGAACTTAATTGATTTTTTAAACTCTTTAATTTCTTCTGATCTTGAAAAGAATTTGATTCTTTTGGCTTCTCCTTTTCAACAGCTACAACCTGTTTTTTTTCAATAGCCCTAAAGTTTTCTACCCTACGCTGTTCTAAATAATATTCCACATCGCCAAGATATTCTTTAATCTTCTGGTCCTTAAATTCATATACCTTATTAGTTAAGCCTTGTAGAAAATCTCTATCGTGAGAAACCAAAATCAATGTACCCTCAAAATTTAAACACGCTTGTTTTAATACATTTTTCGATTTAATATCGAGGTGGTTGGTAGGTTCATCCATCACCAATACATTAAATGGCTGTAATAACATTTTCGCCAATGCTAGTCGGTTTCTTTCACCACCCGATAATACCTTTACATATTTTTCAACTTCATCTCCCCTAAATAGAAAAGAGCCTAAGATATCTCGAACCTTACTTCTATTTTTTTCATTGGCAGCATCTATCATAGTATCTAAAACGGTTTTATTACCATCTAAATACTCCGCTTGGTTCTGAGCAAAATATCCAATCTGAACATTATGACCTAGCTTCAAATATCCTTTGTGTTCTAATTCGCCTACAATAATTTTCGCTAAAGTAGATTTACCTTGACCGTTCTGACCAACAAAGGCAGTTTTGCTATCGCGTTCTATTAATAAATTAATATCATCAAGCACTTTATTGCTACCGTATGCCTTTGAAAGTTCTTCAATTTCTACTACGACCCTACCAGGTGTAACCGATATTGGAAAACGTAAACTCATTACACTATTATCATCTTCATCAACCTCTATACGCTCAATTTTATCCAATTTTTTAATTAATGATTGCGCCATAGAAGCTTTGGTAGACTTTGCCCTAAACTTTTCAATAAGTCGTTCTGCCTGTTGAATTTCTTTTTCTTGATTCTTTTGAGCGTTAACCTGTTGCTGCTTTATTTCGTTCCTCAAAACCAGATATTCTGTATATGGCTTATTGTAATCATATATTCGACCCAATGAAATTTCTATAGTTCTATTGGTGACATTATCTAAGAACATTTTATCGTGCGAAACAATTACAACCGCACCGGTATAATTATTCAAAAATTGTTCGAACCAAATTATAGATTCAATATCCAAGTGGTTTGTTGGCTCATCGAGTAACAACACATCATTACTTTGTAATAACAACTTAGCTAGCTCAATACGCATACGCCAACCACCTGAGAACGTTTCGGTCTTTTTTTCAAAATCTTCGCGTCTAAAACCTAAGCCCTGAAGAATTTTTTCAGTTTCACCTTGATAATTGTACCCTCCTAAAATTTCATAATGATGTGATACATCATTTAAATCAACTATAAGCTGACTATACGAATCGGTTTCATAATCTGTACGTTCTGCCAGTTGATGATTAATTTCATCTAACCTAAGCTCTAAGGCCTTAATCTCCTCAAATGCTTGGTAAGCCTCATCTAAAACCGTTCTACCCTGTACGAAATCTATATCTTGCCTAAGAAAACCTATTTTAATATCTTTCTCAACCGCGATAACTCCGGTATCTAAAGCCATATCCTTGTTAAGCATTTTTAATAAGGTGGATTTTCCTGCACCATTCTTCCCTACAAGACCTACTCTATTTCCTCCATTCAATCGAAAAGAGATTTCTTCAAAAAGATATTCTCCGCCAAAGGATACTGATAGGTTGTGAACGTTTAACATAAATAATAATTCTTCTAGTTTATTCTTAAAAATATCACTTTTACATAATGATTCTTCCTAAGCAAAATTTGTGTTTAATGGTTTCTCTATTAGATTTAAAGAACCTTAAAATTGTACCTTTGTATAAAGTTTTGCAAATGTTAAAAAAAGGAAACAAACTCTACAGCATTTTAACAGGAAGTTGTCCAAGATGTCACCAAGAAAGCATGTATTTGGATAAAAACCCTTATCATATGAGCAAAATCTTTAAAATGCATGAACGTTGTGGCCATTGTGACCTTAAATATAAAATAGAGCCTTCTTTTTTTTATGGAGCTATGTATGTAAGTTATGGCGTAGGAATTGCCTTTGCTGTGGCAGCTTTTGTAATCGCAAAATTAATCATCGGTGCTAACCTCATTCAAACCTTTATTGCCATTGTAATTACCATGATAGTCTTCATGCCAGTAATTATGAGATTGTCTAGAAATATATGGATTAACATTTTTGTAAAATATAATTCAAAGGTAAAACTTAAGAATACCTAATTTCAATTAAACCTCGCAATATCCATTTCATCTAGTATTGGCACCTCTGTTTCAATTCGTTCATATAATGCTTTTGAAGCCCAAGGGGCAATCATAATACCATGTGATCCAAATCCATTTAAAACCCATAGATTATTATATTTTGGATGTATACCCACTAAGGGCCTTCTATCTTTTACCGTTGGTCTAACGCCAGCTTCTTGATTAATTATCTTATAAGCACAATTTAAAAGACTGTCCAATTTCCTTTGTAATTCCTCTTTAGCATCTTCGGTTGTACCGTTATCTTTTTGGTCTCTATGATAAGTTGCCCCTACCTTATATATATCATTACCTAAGGGAATTAAAAAAATTGAAGATTTTATAATATTACTTTCTTGAAGTCCTTTTGCTTCTATAACCAAGTACTCTCCTTTGGAGCCTTGCATGGGTAAATAGTTAAAATACGGATTTTGCATCATTCCAAAACCTTCAGCAAAAACTACATTTTTAGCTTTAACACCTTTATAACTAACAAAATTTGGCAGAATTTTCAACTCATTATAATCAAAAGTCTCCAGATATATTTTTTTTTCCTGTTGCAACCATTTCGTATATCCATCAAAAAGCACTTTAGTATCTAACTTACCGGTTTCCAAAACCTTTCCGAATTCGAAAGGAACTTTAAGTTCTGAATTATTATTGGAAACTAATCGCGTGTCTAAATATGGTTTCAGACTTTTTTTGTCTGCAGCTTCAAACCATAAATTCTGTTCTTCAATAGATGCGAATTTTCGTAATACATTCAACTTTTCATCAAATTGAATATTCAAGAATTGTTCAAGTTGCTTATAAAAATCAACCGATACAGCCAGTTGTTCATCTGCCCTCCATGATAATGTAAAACGTTTTAAAATAATAGGATTATAGAGTCCGCCTGCAACTCTTGAAGAGGTTTGCGACTGATTATTAAAAACAACAAAACTTTTGTTATTTCTACGCAGTGTTTCACAAAAAGCTGTGCCTGCCAATCCTAGTCCTACAACCATATAATCTATCATACCACAAAGGTAATAACAAATGAATTCATTTATTTGCGAAAACAAAAAACCCAATCTATCGATTGGGTTTTTATTATATGAATTGGTTGTTTTATTAAGCTTAATAAGCCCACATATCCTGTTCTTTATCTCGAATAGCCTCTTTGATACGATTAGCCTCTAATAATTGAAACAAAGCATTATCTGCAATATAATCATCTATATTTCTATCACCTTGAATGTTATCTTCTTTATAGATGACTGCGTTAAACCTTCTTGCGTTCAACAACATATCGAAAGTTATAGGCTGAGCAGAATTCTGTTGATTAAAAACTTTTGCTTCATGAAGTATTTCACGGGCATCTGGAAACCAAACCCAGAATAGTTCAACCATATCAGGATTATCATCATCCATAAAGTTTACATCTGGCGCAACTGGTGCAATACCTAAAAGGCGGTATTTTAGCTCCCCTTGTCTTTTATCAAAATACCATATTCCTTTAATATGATATTCTTCTATATCGTTTGCAGATATATTCCTACGAGTAATATATTCTTCTGAAACAGTTTCACCTGCATTCATTTGCTCATACCCATAATCAAGAGTATCAACCATCTGTAAGGCATCTTTTAAATCACCAAAAGACCTTTTTTTAGTGAAATAAGAATCTGTATAGGTTTCTAATTTTCCACTTTTTAAATTTTTAATTAGAACGTGATATAAAGACCTTCTATCTGGTCCAATATCCATAGTATCTGTTGGATAATATAATGGGAAATTAACTCTCTCATCTAAATCTATGGTCTCCCATAAAGTTTTAGACCAAAGTATATCCCTATCATCTACATAACCGTATTCTAACGGAGTGTCGTTATCGACAGCTTTCTGAGCTTCTGTACGAACACCAACCTCAAATGGTTTTTTAGCATTCAATACATTTGCTTGGGCCATCATTGATAAAGGTAACATTGTTACCGCTCCCATTACTAAAACATTTTTCCAATTCATGTTTGATTCACTTTAAAATTAACCGGGCATAACCGTTAGGCTTACCCGGTAGAATTCCATTTATTTTAGTTTGTAATCTCCACAACTACTGGAGATACTTTCTTCAACTTGTAACTTTTATTATTTGTGATATAAGCTTCGATATCAAATACTTGAACGATATCTCCTCTTTTAGCACGTTGCAAAGCTGCTTTAGCTTTACCATCCATCTTATTTCCTCTTACAGAAACAGTTGGTTGGCCTGGCACTTTGAATTTAAACCCGCTTACTGCAAGATTCAAATCAAAATCGAAATCTTCTAAACCAGCACCTATAGTAGCTATTTCAACATTTCTTTTAGGAAGTTTAATACTACCTGTTTGCTTACTTACACTACCTTCTGGTCTTGGAATATCTTTAATTCTGAATTCTAATGATGACCCAACTGGCTCACCATCTGGCAATGTACCTGAAGCCTTAATAGTAACTGTTCTACCAGTTCCCGGATTCATAACATACTTGCTACCACCTATAGACTTTAAACCTGGCGCAGAAGCATTTACTTTGTTGTTTGCAATACCTGGTATAGAAATCGACATTGGATTTGATACACCACGGTAAACAACATTCATCTTATCAGCTGCGATTAAAGCACCACCTGGTTTAGATATTGTTGCGAATGAATTATTAACCTCTACAGGAATTTCTTCACCATCTTGCTTAAAGTAAATCATACCTTTTACTTCATGATCACCTGCAGAACCAGAACCAATTAGCATTTTAACTCCACCTGCTTCTAATTTATAATCAGAACCTTCTGAAAGTTTTCTACCGTCTAATGTTAATTCGGCTCTTACTGGAGTAGAAGAATTATCGGTTTTACTAATGATAATCTTACCATCGTACTTCTCACCTGTATAATATGCAGATTTAGAAGCTGAAAGTGATGTTGCAAAATTCTTTAAAGAAACTTGACTTGTTAACTCACCTTCTAACATAGATTTCAAAGCTGCTTCTTCAGTAACTTTTACATCTGCTTGTAGTGCAGTTAACTTTGCCAATGATGCTACTAAAGGATATCCTTCATAATGATAGTTGATCCAAGCTTGTTTGGTACCGTCTCTTTTTTCAACTTTTCCATTCTCATCTCCAGTTTGGAAACGCTCGATAACAGATTGCTTTAAGGCTGCTGGTACAATTGCCGCAACTTGATCTCTATAACCGGTTAAGTTACTCATGAACTTTTTACCATCTTCTGATAAATTTTCTCCTTGGAATAATTTCTGATCTAAAAAATCAGACATATCCATACGAGCATAATCAGTAGGATCTTCTATACCTTCAGTCATTCCAGATTTAAGTGACTCTAGATAATCAAAATATTCTTGAGACATTGCTTTAATCTGTTGAGCATTCTTATACAGCTTTTCATATTTAGCTGCATCTTCAGATGCTTTAGTTTCCAGACTACCTAAGAACGCTTCGTTACTTGCGGTTGTCATTGCGTTTGAAGTCTCTAGCTTTTCATTCATTATACCGAATGCAGCTAATACTTCTTTACTCATGTTTAATGCTAGCATTGCGATGAAGATCAAATACATTAAGTTGACCATCTTCTGCCGTGGTGAATTTTTTCCTCCTGCCATGGATTTATTTTTTTAGATTTTAATTAATAATTGACTTGGGTTCTATTAAAATCCAATTTAGTTTTTACTCATTGCAGATAACATACCGCCATAAACACCATTCAATGAAGAAAGGTTAGTGGACAATGATGCCATTTGGTCCTTAAGAGCACTTGCATTTTGTACTACTTCTTCGTTTACTGAAGCTTGTCTGCTAGCACTTTCTAATTGTACTTTATAAAGACTGTTCAAAGACTCCATTTGATTGGCAGCTTGAACCATTTCACTTGAATACTTCTTAGTAGATTCCATTGCATCTACTGTAGGAGCGATACCTTTAGCGGCACCTTCAAAGTTTTTAATGCTAGAACCTAAGCTCTCCATTAGACTTGCATCTACACCAGCTTCTTTTAACAAATCATCTAATTTTTTAGATAAAGATGCTTCTGCCTCTTTAATTTCAGCAGCTTGTCCTTTCTTAGGAGAGGATTTGCCTTCAGCTCCTGCTAATTCTGGGTAAACTAATGCCCAATCTAAATCTTCATCAACTGGTTCAAATGCACTAATTGCGAATATAAGAGCCTCAGTAATAAGACCAATTGCTAGTAGAATACCTCCGTTTAAAGGACCTAACTCCCAGTGAAGAATTTTAAATAATGCACCAATAATTACAACTGATGCTCCAAGGCCGTAGGCCATGTTAAATAATTTTTTTGTGGATTTTGACTGTGCCATGATTTTAATTTATTTAAGGTTTAATAAAAAAGATTTGGTTAAAATTTAATTTGAATTTATTATAAAACTATTTATACTATAATTTATTGTGTAGAATCCTCTTCGCCCATATAATCTTGAACTGTTCTGAATCCTATATAACTACGAGCAGAATCTGCATATTCGTAATCTCTTGTACTTACTTGTAAGAAGTAAGCTACATCTTTCCAAGAACCACCTCTAATAACTTTTCTAGTGTTCGATTGATCACCGCCATTTGGGTTCATTGTTGATACGTAATCATATGCGCTTGGGTCATAACTTGAATTTGTCCATTCAGAAACGTTACCAGCCATATTGTACATATTAAAGTCATTGGGCTCATAAGATTTCGCTTCTACTGTATAAAGAGCGGCATCTGCGGCATAATCACCACGTTGTGGTTTAAAATTAGCCATAAAACAAC
>CAXBIJ010000126.1:0-9906 GCA_963975675.1 uncultured Maribacter sp.
ACTAGTCGACAAAAACTAATAGTATAAGAAATCGGGTTGTCTAATGACAATAACGAAGTTCAGTGTTATTCGTAACTTTTGTGTAACGCTAACATTAAGTAATCTTTAATTTATGTGAGCGTTTTTATATAATTAACTTTATGCCTAATTGATTTTGAACAATGTACCCTTTACTATTTCGAGGTTGTTTTTAACGTATATGCCCCAATTAAGCTTAAGGTTTTTGCTTGTAGACTAGCTTGAACGATAGTTGTTTCGCCGGTAGCAATAGTAACAGGTAATTTAATGGTTTCATAGCCTAAAAATTGTACTATGATATTATAGGCTCCTGGTGTAAGGTTATTAAACTCAAACTTGCCATGAAAATTTGTGAGTGTAGATAAGGCAGTATTTTCTATGGATACAGTAGCCATTAATAACGGTTCGTTAAAAAGTTCACCATCTAATATATTGCCTTGTAGAGAACTGTTTTCCTGTCCGAAAGACAATGAACAAATCATTAGCGTAAAGAGAAAAAATACTTGTTTCATGTGTGCTTTAAATTTCTTCTACAAAGAAACTATAGCTAGGTTAAGTTAAGGTTATGCGATGATTATTAATGTGTCTCTTAATGGTTAAGATATTGTTCAACTAATTTCTAGTTTGGCTTTTCTATTTCTAAGATGAAATATCAAAAAATGTATCTTGCAGACTTATAAAAGAGAATACATGAATTGGGAGCAATTACTTTCTTTACGCAGACAAGGAGATAAGAATAAACGTTTACGAAACGAGCAGGATGAGACCCGATTAGGGTTCGATGTAGATTACGATCGAATTATTTTTTCTTCAGCTTTTAGAAGCTTGCAAGACAAAACACAAGTTATACCATTATCAAAGACAGATTTTGTGCATACCAGATTAACACATAGCCTTGAAGTTTCGGTTGTTGGTAGAAGTTTGGGCAGGTTAGCTGGCAAAAAAATTATAGAGAAGCACCCTTATTTAAAGGAGGTTCATGGGTATAAGTTTAATGATATTGGCGCCATTGTTGCTGCGGCTGCACTTGCACATGATATTGGTAACCCGCCTTTTGGCCACAGTGGTGAAAAAGCTATTGGAGAATATTTTAAAACAGGAAACGGTTTAAAATACAAAGGGCAGCTTTCTGAAGTGGAATACCAAGATATTATAGATTTCGAAGGTAATGCTAATGGTTTTAGATTAATGACCCAAGATAGGGCAGGAGTATCAGGAGGTTTGCGATTAAGTTATGCTACTTTAGGTGCCTTCATGAAATACCCAAAAGAATCGCTTCCGAAAAAACCCACAAAGCATATTTGTGATAAAAAATTCGGCTTCTTTCAGAGTGAGAAATATATTTTTGATGAAGTAGCACAAGATTTAGGCTTACCCACGAGAAGCAATAACGGTACGGTTTCTTATGGAAGGCATCCATTAACATTTTTAGTTGAAGCCGCCGATGATATTTGCTATACCATTATTGATTTTGAAGATGGTATTAATTTAGGACTTATCTCTGAAGATTATGCCTTAGAATACTTAATTAAATTGGTAAAGAACACTATAAATACCAATAAGTATAATTCTTTAGAGTATATGGAAGACAGGCTAAGTTATTTGCGTGCTTTAGCCATAAACACCCTCATTCAAGATGCGGTATCCATTTTTATTGAGAATGAAGAAAGTATTTTGAATGGTACTTTCGAGGTTTCCCTTATGGACAAAAGTGGTTATAAAGCGCAGATAGAAGATATCATTAGTTTAAGTGTTCAAAAAATATATCAATCTCAAGAAGTTGTTGAAAAGGAGATTGCGGGCTATACCATAATATCCGATATTCTAGATGTTTATATAGATGCTTTAATCGGTAAAAAACACGATAAGGCATCTAATTACCACAAGCTAATGTTAAGAACCCTACCAGGGTTTTACCAACAAACAGATAAATCAATTTATGAAATATTATTGAATACATGCTGTTATGTTGCGAGCCTTTCAGATAGTGCAGCAGTTCATATTCACAATAAAATTAAAGGAAAACAGCTTTAGAAACCATAAAGAATACCGACTGCCAATATTTGTTTAAATTGTATTTTTGGTATTCCTGGGTTTAAAATAGTGCCGTTGTCATTTTTAACGATATCAAAAAGTATATCATCATCATAAATCATTTGTGTGCCTAAACTGGTGCTTATGAACTTATTTACCTTCATGTTAAGGTTCAGTTCCCAGTCTACATCAATGTTACCAAAGCTTTTAATGTAATCGGTATATAGGTTGAGTCGGCTTTTTAATTCGATGTTTTCGGCAATGTTGTAATTAAAGTTATTAGTGATGAGAATACCGATTTCTAGTAAATGATTTTCACCAGGGGTTATAACATTTCCATCATCATCTAATATTGCTTCATTTACACCAAATGCACCATTATCTGCTAAGTTTTGATCTAATACAAAGGTCGATTTTTGTGTAAGGGGTGATAAATACAGGTTGAATTTTTGATTTTTAGTAATAAACGAGGTACCTGCTCCAAATAATAAGTAACCAGGTGCCATGAATCTTGAAATTGGGGTGTCTCTATCTGGATATTTATAACCGTTAGAAAATTGGGTGTTAAAGTTTAGCTGAACGGAATAAAACCAATTACTGATAGTGTCTTTTCGAAAACCAAGGTTCGAACTTAATCGAATTACATCTTCTGTTTTTCTAAGTTTTCGTCCATCTTGTGCATTAAGTCCGTAGCGCAACTCTAAATTATTATCCCATTGAAAGTGGCTGAACTTATATTTTCTAGCAAATTTCAAAAACCCGAGACCGCTAACAGCATTATCACCCCCGGCATTCCAATTTACAAAGGCTACTTCACTAATATTTATACCAAAACTATTTTCTGTTTCCCAAAAAGATGGCACTCTAAACCTGCTAAAACCTTCTTGTAATGTTTTAGTCTTACTAAAATCAATATTTGGAATTTTTAGATTTACATCTTTTCGAGGAATAAAGATTTTATCTACTGTTCTGCGTATAACTATAGTATCAATTACAACACTATCTACGACCATACTATCTACCAAAATAGGTGCCGGTATGGTGTCTTGACCGAAAGACCAAAATGTCACTAAAAGGAGTAAAGGGGCTATAAACTTTGTGGGCTGTAAAAGTATTCTTCTCATAGAAACTGTTGTACATATTTTTTTACGGACATCTTATCTATTCCTGCTTCTTTATATAGTTTTTCAGTATTACCATGAGGAATGAAAAAATCAGGAATACCAAATATCTTAATTATTTTATGGATTTCAATATTATTTGCAAATTCTAATACCGCAGTACCAAATCCACCAATCGCAGAACCATCTTCCAAAGTGATAATATTGTCAAATTTTTGAAAAATTTGTGTTAATAATTCTGCATCTAAAGGCTTAATAAACGGAAAATTATAATGAGCTATGTTTGAATTTTGTTCAATCTCATTAATGATTTCTGTTGCTACATTTCCAATAGGTCCTGTGGTAAGAATTGCAATTTTATTGCCATCTTTTAAAAGCTCTCCTTTACCTATGCACATTTCCTTCATAGGTTTTTCCCAATCTAAAATAGTGCCCCTTCCTCTAGGGTAACGTATAGCTATAGGATGTTCTAATCTTAATTGGGCGGTGTACATTATATTTCTTAATTCTACCTCATTTAATGGTGAAAAAATAATGAGATTTGGAATACACCTTAAATATGCAATATCGCAAACACCATGATGTGTGGGGCCATCTTCACCAACCAATCCGGCTCGGTCCAAGCAAAAAATTACAGGCAGGTTTTGTATGGCTACATCATGAATAACCTGGTCATAAGCTCGTTGTAAAAATGTAGAGTAAATATTACAAAATGGAATTAGGCCATCGGTTGCCATACCCGCTGCAATGGTTACAGCATGTTGTTCAGCTATACCCACATCAAAAGCTCTTTCTGGCATGGCATCCATCATAAATTTTAAAGAACTTCCTGTTGGCATCGCAGGTGTAATACCTACAATTTTTTCATTTTTTATAGCCAATTCAACCAAAGTCTTTCCAAATACATCTTGATATTTAGGAGCTAGTTGTTGAGGTTCTTTCTTTTGTAATTCTCCAGTTTGCTTGTTAAACTTACCGGGAGCATGATATACTACTTGGTTTTCTTCAGCGCTCTTTAGTCCTTTGCCTTTGGTAGTAATTATGTGTAATAATTTAGGACCGTCTATCTTTTTTAAACGTTCTAATTCCTTTACTAATAATGGCAGATTATGACCATCAATGGGTCCGGTATAATGAAAATTCAGGCATTCGAATATATTCTCTTCTTTTGCAGTTCCTGTTTTTACATTAGTCAGGTATTTTTTTAATGCGCCAACGCTGGGGTCTATACCCATTGCGTTATCGTTTAGTACCACTAAAATATTGGCATTGGTTACCCCAGCATGATTTAATCCCTCAAATGCCATACCGCTAGCAATAGACGCGTCGCCAATTACAGCAATATGTTGTCTTTGAATATTTCCTTGTAGTTGCGCGGAAAGGGCCATACCTAAAAGAGCAGAGATAGAGGTCGAACTATGTCCGGTTCCAAAAGCATCATAAACACTTTCTTTCATTTTAGGAAAACCACTTATGCCACCAAATTGTCTATTGGTTTCAAATATTGATTTTCGACCGGTGAGTATTTTGTGTCCGTAAGCTTGATGGCCTACATCCCAAATTAATTTGTCTATTGGTGTATTGAATACATAATGAAGGGCAATCGTTAATTCTACGACACCTAAACTTGCACCTAAGTGACCTTCTTTAACAGAAACAATATCTATGATGAATTCACGAAGTTCAATGGTCAATTGCTCTAGATCTTTAGTGTTTAAAGTTCTGAGGTCTTGTGGAGAATTAATATGTTTTAGAATTGCTTTCAAATTACCTTTGTAATGGACAACAAAAATACTTTTTTAAAAATGAAACTTACGTATTTTTGAAGCTATGGTTTTACCTTATGACGATGCTTATTTTATGAAAAAAGCGCTTCAAGAAGCTGAGTATGCTTTAGAAGCTGGTGAAGTGCCTGTAGGCGCTGTGATTGTGGTGCAGGACCGCATTATTGCAAGGGCACATAACCTTACCGAAAAATTGAATGATGTAACGGCCCATGCTGAAATGCAAGCAATTACATCAGCTGCTAATTTTCTAGGAGGCAAGTATTTAAAAGATTGTACACTGTATGTAACCTTAGAGCCATGCCAAATGTGTGCTGGCGCTTTATATTGGAGCCAGATTGGTAAAATAGTATATGGAGCTACCGATGCACAGCGTGGTTGTGGTGTAATGGGCACGACATTACACCCAAAAACTGAAATGGTGGGTGGTATTCTTGCAGATGACGCGGCTTCATTATTACAACAGTTTTTTCAAAACAAAAGAAAGTAGTGGCTATCACTTAAAACAAAAAAACCACGCCTTTGCATGGTTTTTTGTTTTAAGTAAAAAAGAATATTTTATAATACTTGCACCTGTCCGGCTACGGTACCTTTTCTTCCTTCTTCTTCTTCATAACTCACTTTATCGCCTTCTCTAATTTCAGTTCCATGTAAAGCAGTGGCATGAACAAAAATATCTTTTCCTGTTTCTTCGTTTGTAATAAACCCAAAGCCTTTAGATTCATTGTAAAATTTGACTGTGCCAATCATTATAGTAAAATTTAAATATTAACACTCTAATTTACTATATTTTTGCTTTGATTGGTAGTAAATAGATTTATTAATTTATCGGAGTGTCTTGATTATCAGTGTTCCTAGGTTTTTTTCCTTGCATTTTCCGAACGTTTTCATCGGTCAACATATAATCATTGAATTTTTTGCCTTTGCTCTCATTAATTAAGAAGAGCGGCATGGCCAATAAAAACAATCCTAATGTGCCAGAGCCTATAAATTTATTTGCAGTATCTTCTTGTCCTTCCTCGAGATTAAACCCGTAAATAATTAATCCGAGAGAAATAAGTACAATTACGGTAATTAGATATTTCATATGTTTAATTTTTAAAACATGATTGTTCGATTACTTGGTAAACCGTATCAATTCTCTTCTGTAGGCAGTCAATAATTTAGATTTTGACACGAAACCCATGTATTTACCATCCTTGACTACTGGAAGATTCCATGCGCCACTATCCTGAAATTTCTGCATCACTGTCTGCATGCTATCTACGCCATAATATATATGGTCTGGTGCCCTATGGGTGAATGTTTCAACTTTGGTGGTAGCATACAATTTAGTGTCGAACATAAATTCTCTTATATCATCTAATAGGATAATGCCTAAAAACGTATGGTTAGCATCTACAACCGGGAAGATATTTCGGGTCGATTTTGCTACGGAATCATGCAACATTTCGCCTAATGTCATTTCTGGATGCACAATTTTAAAATTTGTCTCTAAAACCGTATCCAATTCCATAAGGGTAAGTACTGCATGATCTTTGTTGTGCGTTAACAAATCTCCACTTTCTGCTAGTTCTCTAGTGTAAATGGTATAATCTACCGTGTTTTTGGTGATAATATATGATATAGATGCTGTTATCATAAGGGGTACAAAAAGTGCATAACCGCCAGTTATTTCAGCGATAAGGAATATGGCTGTAAGCGGTGCATGCTGAACCCCTGCAATAAGACCTGCCATGCCTATTAAAGTGAAATTACTTTCAGAAACTGAAAAGCCTAAGCCAGAATTGTTAATGAGTTTTGCGACTACATTTCCTAATGCACTACCCATTACCATGGTTGGGATAAAAATACCACCAGCACCACCGGCTGCCAATGTAGTTGTCATCGCAACCGCTTTAAAAATGGTTATGCCAAATAGTAAAGCGATAACCACCCAAATATTACCTATGTATGCATCAAACGGAGTTTTGCCTAAAGCTTGAATGTGATCTCCGATTAACAGATTATTAATAAATACAAAACCTTCACCATATAAAGGCGGAATCAAATACAGCATTATTCCTATTGCAAGCCCGCCGACCAAAAGACGATATTTCGGACTTTTTAAAGGTTTAAAGAGGTTGATGATGCCAAAGTACATTTTGGTGAAATAAATGGAAGCCACAGCAGTGCCAACACCTAGCAGAACATAAAATAAAGTGTCTTTGACTTCAAAAGATTCGGTTATGGTAAAATTGAAAAGTACCTCGTTACCCATAAAAAAGTAGGAGGTGAGTACGCCGCTTATCGATGCCAATAATAGTGGAAGCATCGATATCATCGTTAAATCGAGACTAAATACTTCAACAGCAAAAATTATAGCTGCAATTGGTGATTGAAAAATAGAGGATATTGCACCTGCTGATGCACATGCTATTAAAAGGGAACGAGTTTTCGAATTGATATGAAATAACCTACCTAAATTAGAACTAATGGCCGCACCTGTAGCTACTGCAGGGCCCAATAAACCCACAGATCCACCAAACCCTACTGTCAAAGGGGCAATAATCAATTGTGTATATATCTGCTTTACATCAATATTCCCTTTGTTTTTTGATAATGAAAATAGAATGGATGATACGGCATGTTTTAATTTTTCTTTATGAATGTACTTCACATAAAGATATACAAGGGTAAGGCCGACTATCGGTAGAATGAAATATAGCTGATTACTAGAAAAAATGATTCCTTTTTCGAGGGATGCCTCAATAAAATAAGTAATATTTTTCAACGTAACCGCCGCCAAACCAGCCAAAAGACCAACGGCAACACTTAAGACATAGATAAAGGTCTTTTGGGAGATATGTTTATACCTCCACTTATAAATACGCCTTAAAATCTTGTTTTTTTGAATGGGCATTTGTTGTTACTTAATTAAAAGTATTAAAAAATCCCGCTAACTAGCGGGATAAAATTAATTAAGGTCTAACTTCAAATGAAGTTCTTTTAATTGCCCATCATCAATTGCAGCCGGTGCATCAATCATGACATCTCTTCCGCTATTATTTTTAGGGAAGGCGATAAAATCTCTAATGGTTTCTTGTCCGCCTAAAATGGCAACCAATCTATCTAAACCAAAAGCAAGTCCGCCATGTGGTGGTGCGCCATATTGGAAAGCATCCATTAAAAAGCCAAATTGTGCTTTTGCTTCCTCAGGTGTAAAGCCTAAATGTTTAAACATGGTTGCTTGCATATCCTTATCGTGAATACGAATAGAACCGCCGCCTATTTCATTTCCGTTCAATACAAGGTCATACGCATTGGCACGCACTGCACCTGGATCAGTATCTAACAATTCTAACTGACCTGGTTTAGGAGAGGTGAACGGGTGATGCATTGCATGGTAGTGGCCAGTTTCTTCATCAAGTTCTAATAAGGGGAAATCAACTACCCATAATGGAGCAAATTCATTTGGATTTCTTAATCCTAGTCTAGTAGCCATCTCCATTCTTAGCGCACTTAACTGAGCTCTTGTTTTATTGGCATCGCCAGAAAGTACACAAATAAGATCGCCTGGTTTAGCACCTGTTGTTTCTGCCCATTTAGCTAAATCTTCTTGATCATAGAATTTATCGACGGTAGATTTGAAACTACCATCTTCGTTACATTTTACATAGACCATACCTTTTGCACCAACTTGAGGGCGTTTTACCCAGTCTACCAATGCATCAAGCTCTTTTCTCGTGTATTCAGCTGCACTTGGTACGGCAATACCAACTACTAATTCAGCATCATTGAAAACTGAAAATTCTTTATGTTGAGCTATGGTATTCAGTTCTCCGAATTCCATTCCAAAACGAATATCGGGCTTATCGTTCCCGTATTTGGCCATAGCATCATCATAAGTCATCCGTGGAAAAGAATCGATTTCTATACCATTTACTTCTTTTAATAAATATTTGGTTAAATCTTCAAATACATTTAGGATATCTTCTTGCTCAACAAAAGCCATCTCACAATCTATTTGTGTAAATTCTGGCTGTCTATCGGCACGTAAATCTTCATCTCTAAAGCATTTTACAATTTGAAAGTATTTATCCATACCACCTACCATCAACAATTGTTTAAAGGTTTGTGGTGATTGTGGTAAGGCATAAAACTGACCTTCGTTCATTCGGCTAGGAACAACAAAATCTCGGGCACCTTCTGGGGTAGATTTTATTAAATATGGAGTTTCAACTTCTATAAAACCTTGGTTCGATAGAAATTTTCGAACCTCCATAGTTACCTTACTTCTAAAGATCAAGTTGTTTTTTACTGGATTTCTACGGATATCCAGATATCTATATTTCATACGAAGGTCTTCACCGCCGTCTGTTTCATTTTCTATAGTAAAAGGTGGAGTTTTAGACTCATTAAGAATAGTAAGTTCAGAAACTAAAACCTCTATGTTTCCTGTAGAGATATTAGCGTTTTTGGAAGTCCTTTCTATTACCTGTCCTTTAATTTGAATCACGAATTCACGACCCAAATTTCTTGCTTGCTCTAATAATTCTTTCGAGGTACGGTCTTCATCTAAAACAAGTTGTGTTATACCATAGCGATCTCGTAAATCTACCCAAACAACGAAACCTTTGTCTCTAGTCTTAGCTACCCAACCAGATAGGGTAACTGTTTTGCCAATGTGTGATTCTCTTAACTCCCCGCAGGAATGGCTTCTATACATAATACTTGCTTTAATGAAAGGGCAAATTTAAGAAGTCTATTTCATTAAAGATCTATTTAATATGTAGGTTTTATAATCTGAGCCCTATATAGAAAGTATATTTTTATTATCATATAATAATTTGAACCATAGATAGTTATGTGCTCAATGTAAAGTTAATGTAAATTAATGGTTACTAAAACATTGATTAAATAGAAGATAAATGTATATTTGTAACGTTATTACCACGCAATAAATTAAT
>CAXBIJ010000127.1:0-9894 GCA_963975675.1 uncultured Maribacter sp.
ACAGGAGTTGTAAAAACTATTTTTACCACAATCGCAACACCATTAATTGCCAAACGAATTAAGCTGGACAACCCGCATGCCGCTGTTGTGTTTGGTGGATTGATTGGCACTACAAGTGGTGTTGTTGCAGGTTTGGCAGCTACTGATGAAAAGCTCGTTCCTTACGGAGCATTAACAGCAACATTCTATACAGGAATTGGTTGTTTATTATGCCCTTCGGTTTTCTATCTAACATTGAAAGTTTTTGGTTTTTAGGTTAATAAAAACCAATATTCAAAAATGGCTTACACAACTGCAGCAATATCGACAGCAACTTTTAACGTACTTTGTCCACTACCGTAAACCACTCCCTTTAACGGTGGCACATCATAATAATCTCTTCCCCACCCTACAACAATATGTTGGTCTTTTGGAATCTGATTATTCGTTGGATCAAAATCTACCCAACCAAAACCAGGTATAAAAATGGCGAACCATGCATGTGATGCATCAGCACCAACCAATTTTTTCTTTCCAGGAGCCGGTAAAGTTTCAATATAACCACTAATATATCGTGCAGGCAATCCGACAGAACGAATGCAAGCAATGGCAATTTGTGCGAAATCTTGACAAACTCCTTTTTTCTCTTTCATAACTTCTTCTATAGGAGTCGAAATAGTAGAAAACTCTGAATCGAAATCGAAATCGGTATAAATACGTTGCATTAATTCAAAGGCCGCATCAAAAACAGAACGGTTTCCTTTAAAAGACAATTCAGCATAATCACGAATATTCTTATCTGTTCTTCTGATAAAAATCGATTCAAGTGTATACTGTTTTGCTTCGAGAATTTCAGGACTCATACCTTTCAATGCAAATAGGGCATCGTTCATGGTTATACCAGAACAACCAGCACTATTAAATAATTCATGATATTGGGCGTATTCTCGTTTGATTTTACTTTTGGTGGTTACTTTTAATATTTTATGCTCCGTTTGAATAGAAAAACGGGTAATATAATTACCGAAAAAATCAATGCGTTCAGAAATTTCAGCAGGTTCTGGTGTTATTTGAATTTTATAATCTAAAAGTTCTTGCCCCTTCGATTCCCTTGGTCGTAACGTTGCAATATTATGGCAATAACTGACCGGGGAATTATATTCGTACTTAGTGGTATGTGTTACATTAAATATCATACTCAAATAGGAAAAGACTGTGTAAACAATTGATTTTGCTTGTCTGTGTGATTGAAATATGTGTTTGAAATAGATTGTGAGGTCTGATGCAAAAGCTTAGAAAGAGCTTTCATCAAAGAATCAAGTTCATCTCTTGAATAATCATTTTCAGATTTTGTCTTAGCTAATTTTGAAGATTCTGCTAACCTCAACTTTGAAAAGGCCTCGAATACAAATTTCTGATAATTACTTAATTGGTGATCATGTTTTGAATGTGGTAAACGAGAAATATCTTTCTGTAATCGATTTATCATAAAGGTTAAAGAACGTGCATAGTCTAAATCTAACACTACTAAATCAAGTACATGCTCTAACTCAATATGCGAACGATAACTATATCTATAAATATTTAAACTTTCGTGGCTTGTCAATAAATACTCTAACAATTCGTACTCTATCTGATCGTCATATTTAATGGTTAATAAGGCACGACATTTAGTAATAGTCAACGAACTTTGTTCTAGTTGCAAACCTATAAAATAAAGCAACAAACCTTGTTGCACCATAATACTTTCCTCAATTAACCCCATAAAGGCAATTAATCGTGTGATTAATTGATTCAATACTTTTAAGATTCGGTTGATCGAATGATCTTTACTATCTACTAAAGAATTCCATAATTTCTGAATATTTTCAAATACACGCCACATATCTGAAGACCATAAATTACGAATAGAATAGTATGAATTACTGAACATACCTATGGTGTGGGCTAAACTACCAACTCTATTTTTATCTAAAATTACGGACAGCATTTCTTCGTAAGGATTATCCATTGCCAATTTCCCACTCTTATCTTTTTCAATAAAACCTGGGTAGGTTCCTGTTAAGTGGGTAACGGCTTTGAACAACACTTTTAACTTTTCAGAATCGGGTTTTTCATTCCGATTCTGCACAATTGCCATTTGGCGCATAACGGTTCGTAAGAAACGTGCATTAACTAATGTACGCCCAACATAACGCCCTGCCCAATACAAATTTTCTGCCGTTAGACTTGGTAAGTCATTTAATCCGGAAATTGCAACCGATGATTTCTGATGCCATTGCCTAGTTTTATCTTCTTTAGAGGCAGTCTCATCTAATATCCATAAATCTTTACTTGTACCACCTCGTTGATTAGAAACTCGAACAGTTTCGCTGTCTGAAGCCACCCTAACCAAACCACCTGGCATTACCGAATACTGATCTTTTGAAGCAATACAAAATGCACGAGCGACTACATTTCTTGGTTCTAAACTCTCATCGGTAAGACTCGGAGCGGTAGAAAAATTTATGTGCTCTTGAGCGACAAAACGATATGGTCGTTCTATAATCACTTTTTTAAGTGCATCTAGCTCTTTAACACTCATTAACTCTCCAAAATAAATACTTTCCCTATTGGTACGATCTATTCTTTTTACAACTAATTTCGATAAATTTTCTAGTACGTAATTTTTTTCATTTTCTTGCCCGCACCACCAAGAGGCTATTTGCGGCAATATCAACTCTTCTTTCAAGAAATATTTAGCAATCGCTGGCATAAAAGGAATTAGCCCAGGATTTTCAATAACTCCACTTCCTACAGGATTAATAACAGATACATTTTTTCTTCTAACCACATCTAATAATCCGGCTACGCCTAAATGTGAATCTTCACGTAACTCTAATGGATCTGTAAAGGCATCATCTACCCTACGCAATACCACATCTATCTGTTTTAACCCTTGTAATGATTTCATCCACAGAAAACCATCCCGCACTACCAAATCATTGCCTTGTACCAATGGATATCCTAAAAAGGAAGCCATGTATGCATGTTCAAAATAAGTTTCATTGTGTGACCCAGGAGTTAGAATTACGATATTCGGATTCTCTTTTTTACCCGGAGCTGCATCAATAAGCATTTGATTGAATTCTTGAAAGAAACCAGACAACCGTTTAACATGCATTTTCGCGAACATCTCAGGAAGAATTCTACTACTGGTAGACCTGTTTTCTAAGGCATATCCCATTCCTGAAGGTGCTTCTGTACGATCATTTACTACCCACAAACGCCCATCAGTACCGCGACATAAGTCAGCTGCATAAATGGATAAAAACTTTTCTAAATTAAGTTCCATTCCTGAGCATTGTCTCAAAAAACCACGATGCCCATAAATGACTTCATAGGGTACAATACTATCTTTAATTAGCTTTCGTTCGCCGTAAACATCTTTTAAAATCAAATTGAGCAGTTCGGCCCTTTGTTTTAAACCGGCCTCTACCCTTTTCCATTCTTCATGTTGCAATACAAAAGGAACTACATTTAAGCTCCAAGGCCTACGCATTCCTTTTGGGTCATTATATACGTTATAGGTTACGCCGTTCTCAGACAATAACCAATCAATATCTTTTTGGCGTGCCGTTAATCCGTTGACACCGAGTTTATCAAATTCTTTAAATAATTTATTCCAATAAGGTTTTACCTCATCATTCAATGAATACATTTCATCATTGCCTTGATGGGTATTATAGCTATTTAACCAGCTAGTCTTCGTTGTTGGCATTACCTTTTTCAATTACTTCTTACGTAAATCAGTTACATGAGGATACTCAGGGTTTACAGGTATCTCCTTATATACAAAGGTATTTGAACCTGACTTAGGTTCAACCATTCTGCCTGTGAAATTTGTTGTCGCGACCAATTCTGTCGGTGTAACTTCGTCTTGTGTTAAACCTATATCCCAGAATCTATTAATTCTTCTCGATTCGGCTTCAAGGCTATTTATTGGGTAATTATCATAGGAAAGGCCGCCAGGGTGAGCCACAAAGTATGTACAACCTCCAATTGATTTTTGATTCCAGTCATCAACAATATCAAAAACAAGGGGCGTATCTACCCCAATAGTTGGGTGCAATGCAGACCAAGGATCCCACGCCTTAAAGCGCACACCTGCTACATATTCACCTTTTGTTCCTGTAGGACTAAGGTCAACTTTTATTCCGTTACATGTTAATGTATATCTTTCTACTGTAAAGTTGTTCAGCTTAACTTGTATACGCTCTAAGGAAGAATCTACATAACGCGAAGTACCTCGTCCTGTCATTTCTTCGCCTAATACATTCCAAGGTTCAATAGCCATACGAAGTTCTAATTGCATCGCATTTATTTCTACCATGCCATATAATGGAAAACGGAATTCAAAGAATGGGTCGAACCAATCTAACTTAAACGGATAACCGGCATCGTTTAATTGCTCTACGATATCTTTTATATCTTCTTTTACGTAATGCTCTAACAAAAATTTATCATGAAGTTCAGAACCCCAACGTACTAAATTATGCTTATAAGGTTTTTTCCAAAACCATGAAACCAACGTACGCACCAATAACATCTGCATTAAGCTCATTTGCGCATGTGGTGGCATATCAAATGCACGTAGTTCTAGTATGCCCAACCTACCCGAAGAAGAATCTGGGGAATATAATTTATCGATACAAAATTCGGCCCTATGAGTGTTTCCTGTAATATCGGTCAGTAAATGACGAAACAACCGGTCTGTCAACCAAAACGGCACTTCTTTATCTTCGGGTATTTGCGAAAATGCAATTTCTAACTCATATAAATTTTCTAATCTAGTCTCGTCAACTCGTGGTGCTTGACTGGTTGGCCCTATAAATGCCCCAGAAAACAAATAAGATAACCCAGGGTGATGCTGCCAGAACGTCAATAAACTTCGCAGCAATTGTGGATTTCTCAATAGCGGGCTATCTGCCGGAGTAACTCCACCAAGCGTTACATGATTTCCCCCACCTGTACCTGTATGCTTGCCGTCAAGCATAAACTTTTCGGTGCCTAAACGCGCTTTTTTAGCCTCAGCGTAAAGCGTTAATGTATTATCTGTAAGCTCTTTCCAGTTATTTGCCGGATGAACATTTATCTCTATTACACCTGGATCCGGGGTTACTTTCAACACCTCTAAACGGTTATCGCGTGGTGGCTCGTAACCTTCTAATATTATCGGGGTGCTTAATTTTTTAGCAGTTGCCTCTATACTCGCTACTAAATCTAGAAAGTCTTCTGCGCTATCCAAAGGAGGTAAGTACAGGTATAATTTATTTTCTCGAACCTCAGCACAAATAGCCGTACGTACAAAAGGTTGGTCCTTATTTTTTCTTGTAGTTGTTTTTCTTCTTTTCCTTCTTTTTAAATCAACACCATAAGCAGGCAAAGCAGATCTTTTATCAAAAAGTTCTGGTTCTGCCGTTGGCTCAGAAGGTATTTCTGGGTTCTTTGGCAATGAGTCTAACGGTAATCGTAAACCTATAGAAGAATTACCAGGTGTCAGCAATAAATGCTTTCCTCTAAACTCCCACGCATTGGTAATCCATTTACCACTTTTCTTTACTAAAGGGAATACGTGGCCTACCGCCTTACCAATACCTTGCTCTAAAATATCACCCAACTTTCTACGTAAATGCGTATCATTTTTATTGTATTTTTTGGGATCTACATCTATGGGTAATTTACCTTCTTCCCATAAAAAGTAAAATGCATCCTCGTATGCAGGGGTAACAGTCTCCTCGTCAATTCCTAAAAATTTAGATAATGTTTTTAAGAAGGTTTCCGTGATATTTACGGGTAGTTTATAATCTTCTGCAAAAGAGGCCAGTAACTTCGGATCTCTCCAAATTGGGCTTCCATCTTTACGCCAATGAACACCTATTAACCATCTTGGTAAGGGTTCACCAGGGTACCATTTTCCTTGCGCATGATGTAAGACTCCGCCTTTACCGAACACATCCATTAATCTTATAGACAATTTACTTGCAAGCTTACGTTTATGCTCTCCATCGGCCTCGGTATTCCACTCACCCGACTCCATATCATCTACAGAAACAAAAGTTGGTTCACCACCCATTGTTAATCGAACATCATTCGCCTGTAACTCATCTTCTACCACAAAGCCCAAATCATAAATAGCTTTCCACTGGTCTTCTGTGTAGGGTTTGGTAACACGTGGAGACTCAAAAATACGTGTAACAGAATTCTCGAACTCAAAGATAGTTTCAGCAAAATCAGAAAATCCACTAACAGGTGCTGCACTTTCATAAGAAGGTGTACATGCTAAAGGAATATGACCTTCACCAGCCAATAGACCAGATGTGGCGTCTAAGCCAATCCATCCAGCACCAGGTAAATACACTTCGGCCCAAGCATGTAAATCGGTGAAATCCTCTTCAGGACCAGATGGGCCGTCCAATGATTTTTCATCAGATTTCAATTGTACCAAATACCCTGACACAAACCGAGACGCCAATCCTAAATGCCGTAATGTTTGTACCAACAACCAAGCATAATCTCTACACGAACCTAATTTACTATCCAAAGTTTCTTCACACGTTTGCACCCCAGGATCCATACGTAAGGTATAGTTTAAATGGTTGTACAAATCGCTATTCAAACCAATTAGAAAATCAATACTACGCTTAGGCGTCATATCAATTTTCGCTAACCAATCTTTTAAAAGCGGACCACTTTCCACTTTCTCTAAATAGGGTAATAATTCTTTTTTTAATTCTTCGGAATACGTAAATGGAAATTCTTCTACAGCTTCTTCAACAAAAAAATCGAACGGATTAATTGTTTTTAAATCTGCAATAATCTCTACATCTACAGAAAGTTCAGTGGTCTTATCTGGAAATACAATTCGCGCCAAATAATTGCCAAACGGATCTTGTTGCCAGTTAAAGAAATGATTCTCTGGTTTTATTTTTATAGAATATGCCTCAATGGGTGTTCTACTATGTGGTGCAGGCCGCAATCTAAATATGTGTGGAGATAGATTAATGCTTCTATCGTAGATATATTTTGTCTTGTGTTTAATTGCAACTTTTAATGCCATAGTTTGGTCGTATTTCTGTCTTACCTAATATAAGCACTAATAATTGTAATTGCATACCCAAATAAGTTAATCGTCTTATTTTTATTCATAAAATAGCTGTGGCGTTTTTTATTGCTAGATTGATAATCTTGTGATTGATTTTCTCTTTTTTCTATGGATAAATCCCTTCTGCAACTAGCATTAAAAAACGCATTAGACCTACTAGTTTGCAAATCGGATACATTAAATCATTATTAATTTTTGTAAATTATAGTTCAATTTCAAATCAACCACAAAATGGAAAAGGCACTTCAAACCATGATTGACAATATGCCCGAAAAAACGGGTAAGTCCTTAAAAGAGTGGAAATCACTTTTAAAATCAAAATCATTTACAAAGCACTCTGAAGCCGTCAATTTTCTAAAAAAAGAACACAATGTAACCCATGGTTTTGCAAATACAATTGTTACTTTATCCAAAAAAGAAAATAATACTCCCGATGACCTTGTTGCACAACAGTACAATGGGAAAGAAAATTTAACACCTATCTATAACGCACTTTTAAAAGTGGTAAAAACATTTGGTGACGATGTCACTATTTCCCCTAAAAAGACTACTGTTAGCTTGATACGAAAAACACAATTTGCTCTTATAAAACCGGCCACTAAGACCCGAATTGACCTCGGTCTTAAAATAAAGGATAAACCTACCAATGACCGATTAGAATCTTCGGGCCCTTTTGGCACCATGTGTACGCACAGAGTTCAACTTACCGATGCTAAGCAAGTTGATGATGAACTTATAGCTTGGCTTACCGAAGCCTATAAAAAAGCAAACTAATAGTCATTTTTTTTACGTAAAGTTGAGATTAATTACACGTAAAAATATTCTGTGATTTCAGATACCATTACCTTTGTTACATGAGTATCGAACAAACTGCAATCAAGACCACTTATTTCAGTATTATCGGAAACATTGTTCTAGCATTAATTAAAGGGTTTGCTGGTTTTTTCGGTAATTCATATGCCCTTATAGCGGATGCAATTGAGTCTACAACCGATATTTTTGCTTCCTTTTTAGTGCTCTTAGGGTTCAAATATGCAGAACGCCCCGCTGATGAAAATCACCCATACGGTCACGGTAAAATAGAACCAATAATTACTTTTTTAGTGGTCGCATTTTTGGTGATTTCTGCAACAGTTATTGCCAATGAAAGTATCGAAAATATTCAGACTCCGCATAAGGTTCCAAAAAAATGGACGTTAATTGTTCTAGGCTTAATAATTGTATGGAAAGAGATTTCATACCGTATTGTGATCAAAAAAAGTGAAGAAACAAATAGCACCTCTCTAAAAGCGGATGCTTGGCACCATAGAAGTGATGCAATTACCTCTGTTATGGCCTTTATTGGTATTTCTATTGCCGTTGTTTTTGGTAAAGGATATGAAACTGCAGACGATTGGGCAGCATTACTTGCATCAGGCTTTATTCTTTATAATAGCTATTTAATTTTGAGACCTGCCCTTGGTGAAATCATGGATGAACAACGTTACGATGACCTCATAGAGGAAATTCGTATTAAATCAATAGAAGTTCCTGGAGTTACTGGAACAGAAAAATGCTTTATTCGCAAAGCCGGAATGCAGTTTCATGTCGATTTACATGCCATGGTAGATGGTGATATTTCAGTAACCAAAGGGCATGATATTGCCCACTTACTTCAAGATCATTTAAAAGCTGAGATTCCTAATCTCTGCCATGTGCTGATTCACATAGAACCTCATGAACTATAGTTGGAATAGAAAACCTATTTGCACATTAAATTTCAATAAATAAGTAAGGTTTTAAAGATGTAGTAATGCCAAAGCATCCTCAGTTTTTCCTTCCTCCAACCATTTTTGGGCTAGGGTATGAATTTCAAATACATTCATTGTTCCTTCTAAAATGGATTTTACTTGTGGATGTTCTGCGATTCGCCTTATTGCATCCTTAGTGGGTAATTCTTCTAAATTGCCTAATCGACCTAGATTATTACCCGTTAATACCGAGCTATTACGAGCAGCTTCTGGCAACATATCTACACCGATACCTTTTGTACGTATAGGCTTAGGAATTTCGAATATAGCATCACCATTTGCTCTACAATACCAATTACCACCCATACGTGCTACTAAATCTAACTTTGGAGTGTCTAAATTTCCTTCCGCATCTAAATAAGCTTTCTTTACATGAATCTGAACCACTTTTGCTAACACTAAATTGCCTGCACCTGGTCCGTCACCCAAGGCAATTACCTTATCAACAATACATTCAAATGCTACAGGAGCTTCCCCTACTCTTGGTGGCTTTACTTTGTCACTAGGTACTTGGGTAAAACCAGCTTTCACGAATTCATTTACACCTTCGTCATATTCGGTACTTGATAAAGACATTTGCTCAACCATATCATAATTTACAATATTGATGACCGTCTCTTTTACTTCTAAAACATTTTCCAACGTGTGCTTGGTAGTATTATCACGTCCTCTTCTTGAGGGTGAAAATATCATGATTGGCGGGTTCACGCTAAACAGATTAAAATAGCTGAACGGACTCAAATTTACATTACCATCTTTATCAATCGTACTGGCAAAACAGATAGGTCTTGGTGCCACGGCAGATAACAAATAGCCATGTAGCTCTTGTTGTGAAATACTGTTTGGATCTATAGAATTGATTTCCTCGTTCTTTGACATGCTGGTATAATTATTCTACTTTAAAAAATATCTGATTTATTTACTCGATAATATGGTACCTGAAACTTCCCCAAAACCTACTTTAATTCCGTCTTTTTCTGC
>CAXBIJ010000128.1:0-9890 GCA_963975675.1 uncultured Maribacter sp.
TCATTAATTCTTGGTGCTTGCTTATTTACATAAGTACTTGATGATGGATCTGGCTCAAAAGAAGATTGAATTGCGGTCAATAACACTAGGGGGTTATCTCCATAAATATATACTTCACCAATAGGTATATTCCATGTATTCAATTTACCTAAAGCATCTTTCATTACGGCATATAAATGGTTACCTAATTCACCTTTTCCTTTTACTCGTGTTAAAAGTTCAGCGTCAGACATAATCGGTTGCCTGTATACATTTCTAGGTACTTGCCATAACTTAATGTTAGCGGTATTGAAAATAACCTGAGCAGCTTTAACATCAATACCCAAATTGTATTCTAAGGTGGTATATCCTGGTGGTGGTATGGCAATGTCTGTATATTCTGGACCACCAATCCAAACTAACGTTATTTTATCTGCAATTTTAGGCTCTAATAAATATGCACTTGCGATATTTGTTAAACCACCACCACAAACTACATAAAGTGGCAAATCTGTATCTGTTCGCATGGCCTCTTTAATAATTACCTGAACGGCATCACTGTCTATTGGTGTCTTAACATCAACCATACTTTCACTTTTATCAGTGTAGACCAGTATTGAGTTTTCCAATTTTAAAATCTTAATGATTTTCATTGCCTGCTCTTTGGCATATTCCGAAGTACCCGGCCCCCCAAAACCCTGCTCATATAAATGCGAAGCAATAACTCCGCGAATTTCAACAGATGGAGACATTAAGTGGTGTGCTAACTGAAAAAGTCCGTCTGGATCACCTCCTAAATCATTATCGATAATTACCCGCATACGTGGTTTTACTAAATCGTTTAATTCTGACGAACCATTTTGTTGTGAAAAAATTAAGGTAGAAAAAGTCAAGAGAGCACAATATAATATCGTTTTCATAAGATTCAGATTAACGTCTAAATTTAGGTTTTTTTATAGATAATAAGTTTTATTAACTAGAATGGTATCACTATAAAACTAAAGAAGAACACATACATTTCAAAAAATAATTTCTGAAATATCTTTGAGTATTGTTTTTCTAACACACATCTAAAAGAATGTTTTTAATTGACAGATGGTCAAATATTTAAAATAATAAATGTATTATTGTTACATATTGAGACAATAGAAAACTTATACAAATGAAAAATCTTCAAATACTAATAATCACCCTTATTTTATCTACTTCTTACTCTGCAGCGCAAGAGACCAACTCTTTTCCTGTTCTAGTAAAAATTGAAAATGGAACTATAGAAGGTAATTATGATACCCATAATGGTATTCAGCGCTATTTCGGAATTCCATTTGCAAAACCACCAGTAGGAGAGCTTCGTTGGAAAGCTCCGCAACCACTAGATAACTGGGAAGGAATAAAAGAAACAAAAGCATTTGGACCAAGACCCATGCAAACTATGGTTTTTGGGGATATGAACTCTAGATCAAATGGTGTTAGTGAAGATTGCCTTTATTTAAATGTTTGGACACCAGCGAACATGGATACTAAAGATTTACCAGTACTTGTTTACTTTTTCGGAGGTGGCAATGTTGCTGGTGATGCATCTGAACCACGTTATGATGGTGAAAGCATGGCTAAAGAAGGTATCGTTGTGGTAACTACTAACTATCGCTTAAATATATTTGGTTTTTTAGCGCATCCAGAATTAAGTGCAGAGGCCTCCTATAAGGCATCAGGAAATTATGGTTTATTAGACCAAAATGCAGCTTTAAAGTGGGTGAATAAAAATATTGCTGCTTTTGGTGGTGACCCTAACAAAGTAACCATCGCTGGCGAATCGGCCGGATCAATAGGCGCAAGCCAACAAATGGCTTCACCATTATCAAAAAATCTAATTGCTGGTGTTATAGGGGAAAGTGGTGCTTCAATAAATCCTACAATGTCTGCGGTGACTTTAAAAGAAGCTGAAAAAACAGGATTAGAATTTGCAAAAAGCATAGGCTACCCAACTCTTGCAGAATTAAGAAAATTGAGCACAAGAGAAGTATATGAATTATACAATAATTCAAAAAGATTTGGGTTTCCTGCAGTGTTAGATGGTTATTTTTTACCAAAAACCCTTCCTGAAATATTCGAAAGTAAAGAACAAGCTATGGTGCCTTTATTACTTGGCTGGAATTCTGCCGAAATCCCTGGCATGGCATTTACTCAAGGTCCTTATACAGAAGAAAATTATGTGAACAAGGTAAAAGAAGCTTATCCTAAGGAATATTCCAAGGTATTAGAATTGTACCCACATGGGTCAGAAAAAGAAATAGAACTATCTGCCACGGCTTTGGCATCCGACAGATTTATATCGTACAGTACTTGGAAATGGTTTGATCTTCATAGAAAAAATAGCAACCAACCTGTATACCGCTATTTATACAGCAAATTAAGACCAGCTCTTGTAGACAACAACCTTGCTTCAGGCTTAGCTGGCGGAACAGTAGAAAAAGGTTCTGATGCACCGCCAATGCCAAAATCAGTTGGAGCGCCACATGCTTGCGAAATAGAATACTGTATGGGAAATTTACACTTGGTAAAAGACTATGCTTGGACTGCAGATGACTTTAAGGTTTCTAAAGACATGATGACCTATTTCGCTAATTTCATTAAAACTGGCAACCCGAATGGAGAAGGTTCACCAAATTGGGAAGCCGCAGAACCAAAAGACAGCAGCCCTTCTGTTATGGTAATCGATACAGAAAGCAAATTAATAGAAGCCGAGAATGATGCTCGTTATGAGTTTTTAGACAAAGCTTATAAAAACAAATAAAAAGTTATTTTCAATTTAAAAATCTATCTAAGATATGCACCCTGATTAGCACTAGCTATTCGGGGTAATCTTATCCCAGTCTAAATTATTATAATATTTACTATTTTTAGATGGATATAATTAAAAGTATATAATGGCTAAGTCTAAGGAATGCTTTGGTGAAATTTATTACACTTTTATTTTCATAGCTTTTTTTCTTTTTCCAATTCTTGCCCCCGCACAACAAAAAACATATTGTAACCCTATTAATATAGATTACGGTTATACTCCCATTCCTAATTTTGCCAAACAGGGAAAACATAGGGCCACCGCAGATCCTGTAATTGTAAATTTCAAAGGCAATTATTTTTTATTTTCTACTAATCAATGGGGATATTGGTGGAGCAAAGACATGTTGAATTGGAATTTTATATCTCGAAAATTTCTACTACCTCAACACAAGGTGTATGATGAACTATGTGCACCAGCCACATTTGTCATGAAAGACGAACTCTATGTAATAGGTTCTACACATGACCCCACATTTCCTATTTGGAAAAGTAAGAATCCTACAATCGACGATTGGGAAATAGCAGTAGATTCTTTAAAAGTAGGTGCCTGGGACCCTGCATTTTTATATGAAGAAGATAAAGATGAACTCTTCTTGTATTGGGGTTCGAGCAATGAATTTCCTTTAATGGGAACCAAATTAAATACAAAAACTCTACAATCTGAAGGTTATGTAAAACCATTAATGTCCTTGCATCCTGAAGATCATGGGTGGGAACGTTTTGGCGAGTATAATGATAATACCTTCTTACAACCTTTTATGGAAGGGTCATGGGTAACCAAATACAACCATAAGTACTATTTACAATATGGGGCTCCTGCAACTGAATTTAGTGGTTATGCAGACGGAGTTTATGTAAGTGATAATCCTTTAGGTGGTTTTATATATCAATCTCATAATCCATTTGCTTATAAACCAGGTGGTTTTGCAAAAGGTGCAGGGCATGGTGCTACCTATCAGGATAATTTTGGAAATTGGTGGCATGTATCTACACTAGTTTTGGGTGTGAAAAATAATTTTGAACGAAGAATAGGTATTTGGCCGGCTGGGTTTGATAATGATGATGTTATGTACTGCAATACGGCATATGGTGATTACCCTACCTTTTTACCCAAAATTAATGCAAATCATATCACAGGTTTATTTACAAATTGGATGTTATTGAACTATAACAAACCAGTACAGGTTTCATCTACGCTGGGTGGTTTTCAATCTAATTATGCTGTAGATGAAGATATAAAATCATATTGGAGCGCAAAGACCGGTCAAGCTGGCGAATGGTTTCAAACCGATTTAGGTGAAATTTCCACTATCAATGCCATACAGATCAATTATGCAGATCAAGACGTAGAATTTTTAGGCAAGACAAATGATGAGTTTCATCAATACAAAATATTCTATTCTAATGATGGCAATAAATGGAAGACCCTTGTAGATAAAAGCGCCAATACCACTGATGTTCCCCATGATTATATTGAGTTAGAAAAACCTATAAAGGCCAGATTTTTAAAAATGGAAAATTTAAAAATGCCAACAGGTAAGTTTGCATTGAGTGGTTTTAGGGTATTTGGAAAAGGTTCTGGTAACCAACCAAAACCTGTAGAGAATTTTATTGTGTTAAGGGCAGATCCAAAGAAATACGGTGAAAGAAGAAGCGCTTGGCTAAAATGGGAACAAAATATAGATGCTGACGGTTATGTCATTTATTTTGGAAAATCTAAGGATAAACTTTATGGCAGTATTATGGTCTATGGAAAGAATGATTATTTCTTTACAGGAATGGACCGCGTAGATTCATATTATCTTCAAATAGAAGCTTTCAACAATAATGGTATATCCGAAAAATCGGAAATTGTGTTTTCGGAATAATTATATCTTTTTTTGGAGTGTTTTTTATTTTAATAGTTTTTCTAAAAACCCGTAAATTGTTCTCATGAAAAAAATCATTCAAATTATTGGTGCCTGGTATGGTGCAAAGAAAATTGGTGGTGGAAAATGTGGATGTATTGGAACTTTTTTTGTGTTTCTTATATTATTCTGGATTTTAGGATATGTGCTTGATGCTTTTTAAGCAAGCTGATTCCCTAATCTATTTTCTTCTTGGTCATTCATTTTCTTTTGGTCAAAAACTTTGGCGCTGGTTTTCATATCAGCGTACCTTGGATCTTGAACAAAATCTTGTTTTTGTAGTTTAATGACCTCTATACTCAAAAAACCAAATTCGCTTACTACTTTACCATAAAACCGGTAAATACCCCTACCTCTAAAGATATATTTAGCAGCTACAGGTGGAAATAGTACCGTGTCAAAAACCTGCCCCTGTTGGTCTATTAGCGTCGCAAAATACATCGCCTTATTCGTATGTGTTTTAGTTCGTTTTACTGTCACCAAATAGCCATAGATATCGATGTTTCTGTTCAAGTATCTTTCAAAATCTTTACTACCCGTACTATTCAATAGTGGCTCAGACAAGAGTTCAAACGGACTACATAAGCTAAACCCCAATAACTCCAGTTGCGTAAAAGCAACTTCTAAATTGGTACTATATAATGAGGGGATTTCAAAATGTTGATGCCGTGGTGCAAACAGTTTGGGATGGTCTATCTTTTTTGTTTTGTTCAAAAAGAGATGTGCTTTCCATAACAACTCGTGTTTATTGGCGCCTGTAAACCTGAACGCATCGATACGAATTAAAATACTCACCTGTTCTATAGAAATAATTAACCGATCAAGGAAATCTTCGAGAGAAATAAAGCTGCCATTAAGAAAACGCTCTTTTAGAATACGTTCCATAACACGTTCTTCTAATTCACGTAAGTAGCCTAAACCTAAATACAGCTCCTTCCCATAAATACGGTTACCAGCATTACTTTTGTTTACGCAAGGCGGATGTATAATAGCGCCTAACATACGAGCTTCATGAACATAAAACTCAGGCCTGTAAAATCCGCCGCCATTATTAAGAACCGCTACCATATATTCTAACGGATAATACGCTCGTAAGAACAAACTCTGATAACTTTCTACCGCATACGAAGCAGAGTGGCCCTTTGCAAAGGCATAACCAGCAAAACTAGCTACTTGGTCCCAAATTTCTTTGATGAGTTTTTCTTCATACCCCTTTTTACGGCAGTTATCCATAAACTTATCCTGCACTTTTTGAAACTCTTCACGAGAACGAAATTTACCGCTCATTCCACGTCTCAACACATCAGCTTCACCCAAATCAAGATCTGCAAAATGGTGGGCCACTTTAATCACATCTTCTTGGTATACCATAACCCCATAAGTTTCTGGCATAATTTCTAACATCACCGGATGCGCTAACTCCTCTGCCCTACCCTTATTACGATGGCGCAGAATATATTCTCGCATCATTCCGCTCTTAGAAACCCCAGGGCGAATAATAGAGCTCGCCGCCACCAGACCCAAATAGGTATCTACTTCCAGTTTCTTCAACAACATGCGCATAGCGGGAGACTCCACATAAAAACAGCCCATACATTGCGCCATTTTAACCATATTATTGATTTTAGGGTCTTTTTTAAACGCCTTAATATCATGAATATCAAACTTGGCAAATTCTTCAGGGCGGTCTCGCTCTAAAATATCTAAGGTCTCTTTTATTTTAGACAATCCGCGTTGGGCGAGAATATCGAATTTATAGAGTCCGACATCCTCCGCAATCACCATATCGAACTGTGTGGTAGGAAATCCTTTTGGAGGCATATTGGTCGCCGAGAACCAATGAATGGGTTTCTCGGTAATTAAAATTCCGCCTGCATGTATACTCAGGTAATTAGGCATACCGTGTAGCAACTGCGTGTATTTAAGTACTAAAGCTGAAATAGTATCTAGACGACCCGCTTGAATAGTACCATCGCAAAGCAAATCGATTTCATCTTTAGGAAGACCAAACACCTTGCCCAGTTCACGTATAACACCACGTGATTGAAAAGTAACATAGGTGCCTAACAATGCCACATTCTTAAATCGATTAAAAATGTACTGGGTCATTACTGGTCGATCTCTATGTGAAAAATCAATATCAAAATCTGGTGGATTCACCCGATATAGATTAATAAATCGCTCAAAATACAGGTCGAGCTCCATTGGATCTACATCGGTGATAAAAAGCAAGTACGCCACAATACTATTCGCGCCACTACCTCGCCCTACATAAAAATAATTCTGCTGACGTGCGTACGAAATAATATCCCAATTAATAAGAAAGTAAGAAACGAAACCCATTTTTTTAATAAGTCCCAACTCCTTTTCTAAACGATTCAAAACGGGCTGATTTACTTCTGGATATCGATGTGGCAAACCTTCTTGACACAGTTTTTCAAGAAATACCTCATCTTCTTCCTTTGTTTTTAAATACGTTTGGAGATTCTGTGGTTTTCGCCCTTCAGAAAAATCAAAATGAATGGAACAAGAATCCATTAGCCGCTGTGTATTCTCTAGAATAAAACTATGTTCAGAAAAATGTGCCGCCAGATTAGGGATAGAATACATTTTTTCATCTTCACTCGCCTGTTCTGTAACCGACAACATACTGAGCAAGGTATTATTATCAATGGCACGTAATAATCTGTGCGCATTAAAATCGCGTTTACTTCTAAATGTTACAGGTTGCAGTAATACTATTTTGTCGCGTTGCTCCAATAATTTTGAAAACCGAAGGCGCTTTAATTCGCTAACAGAAACTCCTATAAACTCATTCTCTGCAAAGATTTTCTTTTCGTTCTGAAGTACTTTTTCAAACGGATATATAACATACGCATGTTCAAACTTCGGAGCTATTTCTGGAATTTTCCTTCCTTGATGAATATGGTCTGATAGAAAATTATTGAGTTCTAGAAATCCTTCATTATTCATTGCAATAGCCACAAAACAAGGTTCTACTCCATTTCTAAAATCAATACCCAAAATAGGCCGTATATCATATTCAGATGCTTTACGAACAAAATTTAAGCAGGCAGAGGTATTATTGATATCTGTCAATGCCAGTTGCGTAACGTGATGCTCTTTTGCCAATTGCAAGAGCTCCAGTTCTGAAAAGGTACCGTAGCGAAGGCTGTAATATGTATGGCAGTTTAGGTACACGTTTTAATTGTTCGTTGACAGTTGTTGCTTTTTATTTTCACTTCGGCTACGCTCAGTGAACCGAAGACATCATTGTGAGGCCCTTTTGGCCGAAGTAATCTCTTAAAAATGGCACTAGCTTTTGCATTGATTCAACAAATCGCTTCGTCGTACCTCCCTTGCGAATACAAGTATTTTATGTTTGTCGCTAGGCGTTTTGTGCAATACGCTTCAAAAACTAAAATTTCCGGTGCGCCAACACAACAGGGGGTAGCCCATTAAAAGGATTATGCATTCTCCCAATGGTCTTGGCTCCCATACCCGATGCTCGTAGCACACTTTTATCCCCATAGCGTTTACGAATTTCATCCATAGCATTATAAAGACTTAGAATTTCTTCGGTATCATCAAAAAGATTGATTTGATAGTTACCCGTAACCAAATGACTAAAACGTATGCCTATCAACCGCACCAACAACCTACGGTTATATAAATTCTTGAAAAGGTCTAAAATCTTGGGAATCAAAATATGGTCGGCACTCGTATAGGGAATGCGCAATTGTTTTGAATAGGTATTAAAATCTGAATATCGAATTTTTACTGAAATACACGCTGTCAACTTTTCGCCTCGTCGTAATTGATACGCTAGATTTTCGGTCATGGCAATGAGAATACCTCGCAGTCTATTTACATCAATGGTATCCTTATCAAACGTACGTTCGGTTGAAATTGATTTTCGTTCACAGAAGGGGATTACGGGCGTATTATCTATACCGTTGGCTCTTTTCCAAATAACACCTCCATTGGCTCCCAAAACCCGCTGCATGACCTCCATGGGCATTTCTTGAACCGTTCGTACTTGTCGCAACCCCAAATTTCGCAAGGTCTGGTAGGTTTTATCGCCAACCATGGGGATTTTCTTTATAGAAAGTGGCGCTAAAAAAGGTTTCTCCAACCCTTCATCTATTTTCAATTGATTGTTAGGTTTGGCTTCATTTGTTGCTACTTTAGAAACAACCTTGTTTACCGATAGACCAAAGGAAATGGGGAGTCCGGTTTCTCTAATGATTTTCTTCCGCATCTCAGAAGCATATTGGTAGCAACCAAAAAAACGGTCCATACCAGAGAGGTCTGCATAAAACTCATCAATACTCGATTTTTCAAATACGGGTACATACTCCTTGATGATTTCCGTTACCAAATCTGAATGCTTGCTGTACTCACCTGCATTACCGCGAATTACAAAAGCTTCGGGACATAGTTCGCGGGCCATTTTCATGGGCATACCAGAATGCACCCCAAATCCGCGGGTTTCATAACTACATGCCGCCACCACACCACGGTCTCCCGTACCGCCTACCAGTAAAGGTTTATTTTGCAACTCACGATTATTGAGTCGCTCTACAGATACATAAAATGTATCTAAGTCTATGTGAAGTATGGTTTTGCTCATAACTATCCCTCTAAAAAATCGGGATAGCTAAATTATGGATTATTTCCAATAATTAGGATTTATTCCAATATTTAACATCTTAATATTTGATTCAATTTTCTTGAGGTATATACCAAACATCATTATTTAAATCTACACCACCACCAAGTTCTTCTTGCACCACCCTATCAATGACATAGATTCCTTTTGTAGCCATATGGTTAAAATCATCAATACCGTCGTTGGGAAACCCAATTCTAGTGCGATGAATATTAAATTTTTCAGCAAATTTTCTATCAAAAGCCTTTTCAACACCATCTTTACCCAACATAAAACCCAATAACCCACCCCATGTTGCGGTAGGATTATCAGAATCCCATCCACATAAAGCTCCAATTTTTATAGTTTCCTTTATATCTCCTTCCCCATATAATAAGCTAACAATACTTGCTCCAAAATTAATGCCTGCGGCAAAACAACCATTACAAGTTTTATCTTTAGTAGCCCATAAATACCCGTCTTCTTGACGAATTTGATATTTCTCATGC
>CAXBIJ010000129.1:0-9608 GCA_963975675.1 uncultured Maribacter sp.
CCTTCTGGTACAGGACCAGAAATAATTAAAGGTGTACGAGCATCATCTACCAATACAGAATCGACCTCATCAACAATGGCATAATTATGAGGACGTTGCACCAAGTCTTTAGGTGTATGAGCCATATTATCCCTAAGGTAGTCGAAACCAAATTCGTTATTTGTACCATAGGTGATATCTGCGTTGTAAGCTGCACGTCTACCATCAGAATTTGGTCGGTGATGATCTATACAATCTACAGAAAGACCATGAAATTGAAATATTGGCGCCATCCAAGCACTATCTCTTTTTGCTAGGTAATCATTAACGGTTACCAAGTGAGCACCGTTTCCGCCTAGTGCATTTAAATATAAGGGTAATGTTGCTACAAGAGTTTTACCTTCACCAGTATGCATTTCAGCAATCTTACCTTGGTGCATGGCAATACCACCTATAAGCTGTACATCGTAATGTATCATATCCCAGGTCACTTCTTTACCAGCAGCGTTCCAAGAATTTCTCCATATGGCCTCTGACCCCTCCAAGGTGACATAATCATTAGAACCTGACAGTGTTCTGTCATATTCTGAGGCTGTCACTTTTAAGGTTTCATTTTGAGCAAAACGCTTGGCAGTTTCTTTTACTACGGCAAAAGCTTCAGGAAGTAACTTATTTAAAGTTTCTTCAGAAATGACATAGGCCTCTTCCTTTAATCTATCTATTTCGGTGTAGATATCTTCATTTTTATCAATATCAGTTGAGTTCTTAACCTCTTCCTCTAAGATGTTTATTTGGTCAGTTTTCTCTTTGTAAGAATCCTGAATTATTTTCTTAAACTCTATGGTTTTTTGCCTGAGTTCGTCATGGCTTAGGCTTTCAAGCAGCAATTCAAATGACTTTATCTGATCTACTAAAGGTTGTAATTCCTTTACATCTTTTTGTGACTTATCACCAACGAATGCCTTTAGGATGGAATTAATGAAACTCATATTTTAAACTATTAGAATTGAAATTTACTTAACCTAAAAATAGGTTAGGAGATTTTCAAAATATTATAAAGACGACAAATATGGCCGACGCTATTGATTAACAAAAGGTATTCCAGTCTTGTTTTTTATGCTGATTAACCTAAATACCTGCCAAAATTACATAAAAAAAAAGCCTCCAAGGAGACTTTTTAGTAGTTATTGTGATATCGAATATTAATATTCGTCCTCGTTCCAGAGGTAGTCTTCTTCCGTAGGATAGTCAGGCCAAATCTCTTCGATTGATTCATATATCTCGCCGCCTTCTTCTTCCATAGATTGTAAATTTTCCACGACTTCTAAAGGGGCTCCAGTTCTGATGGAGTAATCTATTAACTCATCTTTACTTGCCGGCCAAGGTGCATCACTTAAATAAGATGCTAATTCTAATGTCCAATACATAGTAATTGTTTGATTTTAATTTTTTGCAAAAGTAATTTTTAAATCGAGACAGCCAAGAAATTAGTGATAAATTTCATTTTAATCTCAATATTTTTTCGCAATTATTAATTGATAACGAATAAATTAGGGATTTATTAGTCCTTTTTTTTAGGAACCCATTTTATTTCATTCGCCTTTAAATTATACGACAATTTCCGTGCCAATACAAATAAGTAATCTGAAAGTCTATTTAAAAAAGAAAGTACATTACTGTCGAAAGGTTCATTTTCAAATAATAATGTTGCTATACGTTCTGCCCTTCTACATACTGTTCTTGCTATATGACAGTATGACACTGTAGTATGGCCGCCAGGTAAAATGAAATGAGTCATTTGGGGTAATAGACTGTCCATTTCGTCTATTGCAACTTCTAAAAAGTTGATCTCTTCAATGCCTACTTTTGTTATTTTTAATCGTTCCTTGCCGTTTTTTAGAACTTCTTTTTCAGGGTCTGTAGCCAAAATAGCGCCAACCGCAAATAAATGCTCTTGTATGGTTATTAATTGTTGCTTGCTAATTTGGTCAATATCTTGGTCTCGAATAAGGCCAAGCCAAGAATTTAATTCATCTACTGTGCCATAGCTATCTATGCGAATATGATGCTTTGGCACCCTAGTTCCACCAAAAAGTCCTGTTGTACCATCGTCTCCTGTTTTGGTGTATATTTTCATTCTGTGAATTAAAGAAAATTGTGAAATGGCTTAAATTGTATTTGAAGAGGATAAAAATCTTCAATTCGATTAATTGTCCTTTTTATCTTTTCGCTCATAATCACCCATGAACTTTCTTGATTTTCGCTCATTAGATTTACCTCTACCGGTGATTCGAAAAGCTAAATAAATGGCAAATACGACTCCCAAAATAATATAGATGGTATTACTGCTCATTGAAAATTTCTTTAGTTTAAAATTACTGGTTTATATCCGTATTTTAAAATCTTCTTTCACTTGTTCTTTCCTGAAAAACAATAAACCACAATAATACAAATCTATAGTAACACGAACATGTTCTAATTTTTTTAATTTTTTCCAATTATCAGAACTAATCTTATCTCTATAAATACCGTCTAACAATACCATAGTGTCATTTTGAAGTTCTTTCATGTTGATGTCTTCGGATAAAAAATTTACGGTACTTCCAAAAATAATATCAGCATTTAAATTTGTAAACGTAATTTCTGGGCAATTTGAAATAAGAAGATGTTGAATAGTTTCATTCGAGCTCAGCAGTCGTATTGAATTATATTTAAAATAGATGCTGCTTTTTAAAATTATCCTTGTTACGATTGGTAGTGTTAAATACTCTTTTTTATATAGGCATTTAGTGATATAATCATATACAAACGGTGAATGAACCCCATGTTGGTTGGTTGCAGATAAATAAAATTTGATTAAAGATATAAAACGAAACACTCTATTGATTTTTCAATTTTTATCAAAAGTAAGAATAGTGATGCGACTAAGAATCGTTGTTTAATACTTATAATTTTAAAAGAAGTAGGTACTGGTAAGATTTGATTATACAGATAAGTTTGATAGTAAGTTGTGTTGTAAAGGTTGTTCTTAAACAATTATAGAAATATTTGCTTTAATTGTGAACTCCAAAGCTTTAATTACTCTGTTGTTTTTGTTCTTATATAACCTTGCAACATCCATTGTGTTTTCATATGCTATGGTAATAATAGTACTATTGGAAGTTTCAATTGTTAAAACCCTTTCAACTTGAGCAGTTTGATCTTTTAAAGAAGTATTCTCATTGTTTGCTTGTGCTTGCACTAAGAAAGAACTGAAGAAAAGAACAGTTAAAAGGGTAATTGATTTCATAATATTTGTTTTACACTGCTAAAATACGGGCATGAACAAACATATTTTCCCGCATGTAGTTGAGCTGCATTTTACTGTAGACGAATGGTAAATATCACTCGTCTACTATTTTTTAGAAGTAGTAAAATGTGATTTGAAATCTAAATTTTAAAAATGGCTAACCCTCCATGAGCGCTGAAAGCTCGAACCAGCGTTCAGTTTTACTTTCAATTGAATCGGTTAGTTCTTTTAATTCAATAGATAGCGATTTAATATCATCGCCACCCAATGAACCATCGGTGAATTTCTCTTGGAGCGCTATTTTTTGTTTTTCCAATTTCTGAATTTCACGTTCTAATTTTTTATATTCCTGTTGGTCTGAATAAGAGATTTTAGGAGTGGTATCTGGTTCTTTCCAGCTGGTTTTAGTAGTACTTTGAATTTCTTTCTGTTCTCTTTTCTCTTGAATTTGACTGTCTTCGTAGGCTCTATAATCTGAATAGTTTCCTGGGAAATCTTCAACTACGGCATCACCCCTAAATACAAATAGGTGATCTACAATCTTATCCATGAAGTAACGGTCGTGAGAAACTACCATTAGGCACCCCTGAAAATCCAATAAGAAGCTTTCTAAAACGTTTAACGTTACGATATCTAAATCGTTAGTAGGCTCATCTAAAATCAAGAAATTTGGATTTTGTATAAGTATGGTACATAAATAAAGGCGTTTACGTTCACCACCACTTAGTTTATCTACGAAATCATATTGTTTTTTTCTATCGAACAAAAAACGTTCTAGCAATTGCTGTGCTGATATCTGTTTTCCTTTCATTAAAGGTATGTAATCGCCAAACTCACGAATAACGTCAATTACCTTTTGACCTTCTTTTATTTCAATTCCCTTTTGAGTATAATAACCGAATTTAATGGTATCGCCTACAATTACCTTTCCACTGTCTGGTTGATCACGACCACTTAAAATATTTAAAAAGGTTGATTTTCCTGTTCCGTTTTTACCGATGATGCCAATACGCTCTCCTTTTTGAAAAACATATTCAAATTTATCGAGTATGGGTTTACCCGGATATGATTTTGAAATTTTATGCAGTTCGAGAATTTTACTCCCCACACGCTCCATATTAAGCTCTAATTGTATTTGATGGTCTTTTCTTCGCTGACTGGCTTTATCTTTTATAACAGCGAAATCATCTATTCTAGATTTAGACTTGGTGGTACGGGCTTTTGGCTGCCTTCTCATCCAATCTAATTCTTTCTTAAAAAGTAATTCTGTTTTATGTTGCTCGGTAGCTTCTTGTTCTATACGGGCTTCCTTTTTTTCTAAATAGTAAGAATAATTGCCTTTGTATGGGTATAACTTGCCGTTTTCAAGTTCAATGATTTCATTGCATACTCGCTCTAGAAAATAACGATCGTGCGTTACCATAAATAGGGTCATGTTTTCTTTGGCGAAAAATTCCTCTAACCATTCAATCATTTCTAAATCTAAATGGTTGGTAGGCTCATCTAATACCAAAAGGTCTGGCTTATTGATAAGTGCATTAGCTAGAGCTAATCGTTTCTTTTGACCACCTGATAGTTTATCTACTTTGGCATCTAAATCTTCAAGTTTAAGCTTTGAAAGTATTTGTTTGTACTGAGTTTCAAAATCCCAAGCCTGAAAACGGTCCATAGCCTCAAAAGCTTTTTGATAGGCATCTGCATCTTCTGGGTTTAATAACGCCTTTTCATAATTGGCTAAGACCTTTAGAATCTCATTGTCTGATGCGAAAATAGTTTCTTCTACAGTTAGATTTGGATCCATTACCGGTTCTTGGGCCAAGAAAGAAACACGTGTAGATTTACGGTAGTTAACTTGCCCGGTATCGGGAGTATCAGCTCCCGAAAGAATATTAAGAATGGAAGTTTTTCCAGTACCGTTTTTAGCGATCAAGGCAATTTTTTGGTCTTTATTGATTCCAAAAGAAAGGTTCTCAAAAAGAACCAATTCGCCATAGGATTTAGAAATATTTTCAACGGTAAGTAAATTCATGTAGGGTATCTTGATTTTATATTTTAGGTAGAATCACTTTTTTAAAATGATACAACAGAAATAGGTAACGTATTGCTAATGCTAGAATAACTAAGATTAATAGTATTGAGAAAACTTGAATTTTTAACACCCAAAAAACAGAGGTAATAAATAACATCACAATTAATAATACCAAATAAAATTTAATCCATTTTGGCACTTCTGCCTTTAAGATTAAAAATCCGATTAGTACATTAGGGGCAAAAGCCCATAAGGCGTTGTAATTTGCTTTTGTGGCTAAATGGTCTGTGCCGAACCAAAGAAATAAGATTAATATACCCGAAAGACCTGTGAGCATAAATATCGAAAAATCTAGCCATTTCGTACGTCTTTCGTTTTTATAATCTTTAAAGGTTACCCAAGCGACAAGGGCCAAAAGAAGACCGAGCCAAAAGGCAGGCGTAAGAAAGAAAAATGATTTGTCATTTTGCTCAGGAATATCTAACAAAATAGATTCCTTTTTAACAATTGGTTTACCGTTTAAGGTAGTATGTTTCATTTGTTGATACACATAAATAGGTAAAAACAAATGTTCATAGGGCGATGCTTTTCGGTCTATTACAGAGCCTAGCGCTAAATCAATACCGAAATTAGACCACGTATTGGGGTTTAGTTTTAATCGTATTAACTCGCGAAATGTAAGATGGTTTTCTAAATAAGTGTAATCAAATTTAAAAGCGCTCCCCAATGTCTTTTCAAATACCATTGGTATTCTCGTTGCGCAATTATCGAACAAGAAATCATATTTATACCTCTTATTTTCTGGTAATAAATTATGTTCTAAAAAGCCAACGATTTGTATTCGTTGTTGTAAATTTAAATCTAATTCCTGCTCTTTTATCCAACGTTTTTCTTGTTGATAAGCGTAGTCAAAGTATTTAAACGGAATTCTCGATATGGTGTAAGCTAGTTTACCTCTAGTAAAATTCAGATAAAAATTAGGGTCTTCGAAATCATATGTGCCATAACCATAAACTTCATCGATGCCTAAGGTAGGATCTTGTAAACGTATAGCACTATGACCAAATTTGGCAGCTAAATCTTCCCCTGTTCCTACGGTCAATAAACTAATTTTAGACAATGGAGAAAGTTCTGCATTTTGAGAAAGCCCCAAAAATGCAGTGAAAAGTAGAATTAAAAAAAAAATATTTTTTTTGAACATACCCTATACTAGTTCATAGCAGCTGCAAAGATGCGAATAACTAAGATATTTAATTCTAAAAGCTTTTATAATTTACTGATTGTATGAGATCATGTATCAAACCTTAACTTAAATCTCGTTTTGCTTTATGGGTTTAAAAGTTAGAACAAATAGAATTATCTTATTTTTATAGGATATTATATATTCGAGAATTCTTTATTTCTCATGTCAAGTACAAAATAAGTATTATAGCCAAAGCCAGATTCCTATGAAAAAACATATTCCTAATTTTATTACGCTCATGAATATTTTCTGTGGCTGTGTAGCTACAATGTTCGCAGTGTTAAACCGATTAGAAATTGCTGCTATTTTTGTGGCTCTTGGTATTTTCTTTGATTTTTTTGATGGATTGGCGGCTAGGGTTCTAGATGTAAAAAGTGAATTAGGTTTGCAATTAGATTCTTTAGCAGATATGATTACAAGTGGCTTGGTGCCAGGTATCGTTATGTTTCAGCTATTGGCTATGTCGCAAACAGATGGCTGGGGCGATGGTTCACATTTTTTTCTGAATTCAGGTGAACTAAAGTTAGTTCATCTTTTACCTTTTTTTGGTTTTATAATCACCATGGCTTCAGGTTATCGATTAGCTAAATTTAATATTGATGAAAATCAAACATCATCATTTATTGGATTGCCAACACCTGCAAATGCTCTTTTAATTCTTTCGTTGCCCCTAATATTACTGTATCAAAACAATGATTATTTGAATAGCATTATTCTTAATCAATGGTTTTTAATTGGACTTACTATAGTCAGTGCTTATTTATTGAATTGTAGTTTACCGCTTTTTGCCTTAAAATTTAAGAATACAAGCTTTAAGGATAATGCCTTGCGTTACATTTTTTTAATAATTAGCGTAGTCCTTATCGTTACTATGAAATTTATGGCTATTCCTATTATTATTCTTTTCTACATAGTAAGTTCTTTTGTACACGAGAGACTTTATGATTAATCTATAACTAGAAAACTAATTATTATGGATTTAATGGATGAAAATTTAGAGTTTTGGTTAAGCGGACCATTACCCAACATACCTGCTTTATTACAACCAGCGGCTCATGCCTTGTTGCAATCTGAACGTGAGTTGAAAAAATATACTTCAAATTTTCCAAAAGAGCTTTTGTGGGCTAAGGCCTCCGGAAGGGCTTCAGTAGGTTTTCATATGAATCATTTAACGGGAGTTTTAGATAGAATGTTGACTTATGCGAAGGGTGAGTCCTTATCTGTAGAGCAATTCAATTTTCTTAAACAGGAGGGAACGTTTAATTTGGAAACTGACGTTGAACAACTACGAGAGCAGTTCTCATTAAAAGTAGCTGAGGCTTTACACTATTTTGAAACAATACCAGAAAACAGTCTTACCGACAAAAGAACAGTAGGTAGAAAGCAATTACCTTCAACAGTTATCGGTTTGCTGTTTCATGCTGCAGAGCATAGTCAACGTCATATAGGCCAGTTATTAGTAACTATTAGTGTGCTGCAATCAAAAATTTAGTTGTCCGGTTTTAATCAGAATTATATAGAAGAATGGATAAATCGGCAGTGATTGTTGGAGCTGGTTTAACCGGACTTTTAACTGCATATCGTTTACAAGAACTTGGGTTTGTTGTAAAGGTGATAGAAGCGCGAGACCGCATAGGAGGTAGAATTCATACCATACAATCTGGTAACGCAAAAATTGAAATGGGTGCGACCTGGTTCAATGACAGCCATTATTATTTAAAAGAGGTTCTCGACGAATTCAAGATTCCTTTTTTTGAGCAGTTTCTTACAGGTATATCTTATTTTCAAACTTTTTCAAATGTGCCACCACAAGAAATTGCTGTACCAAATGATAGCCCTAGTTACCGATTTAAAAACGGGACTATAGATTTATTAAATGCCATAAATGCTAAACTAAAACCCAATACCGTATTTACGAACGAAGTAGTACAGGATATTTCAGTGTCTGAAAACAGTACCACAATAAAAACCAAAATATGCACTTTAGAAGCTGATTTAATTATTACCACATTACCGCCTGCTGCATTAATAGACCAAATAGAATTTTCACCGGCTTTGCCTAAAGAGTTAATTTCTTTAGCAAAACAAACCCATACATGGATGCAAGATGCTATAAAAGTGGGACTAACCTTTAAAAAACCATTCTGGCGAGATCAAGGTAAATCGGGTACCATATTTAGTAATGTTGGTCCACTTACTGAATTCTATGACCAATCTAATTTGGAAACTGAATCTTATGCCCTTGTTGGTTTTGCGTCTGGTAGCTGTGCTCGTTTTACAAAAGAACAACGTATAGAGAAAATAGAAGCTCAGTTGAAAATGGTATTTGGGAAGGAGGCTTTGCAATACGAATCGTATCACGAAACGGCTTGGTATAATGAAGAGTTTACCAAATCTAATAGACAGGAAGACAATTTATTTCCGCATCAAAACGGCGGACATTCACTGTATCAAGAACCTTTATTTGGCGGTAAATTATTTATTTCTGGGTCAGAAACATCAAAACATCACTCTGGTTACATGGAAGGCGCTATTTTTGCAGCTGAATCTGTTGTTGCAAGACTTAAAAATTTGCACATAACGCAGTCATAATTACATGTCAGTTACCTTATTATCATCCCCGTTACAGGGTTTTACCGATTTTAGATTTCGAAATGCATTCCATAAATATTTTGGTTGTATCGATACCTTTTATGCGCCATACATTCGTTTGAATGGAAAAATGGTGATTAAAAATTCATATCAAAAAGATTTACAACTAGATAATAATACGACGTTAGAAGTTATACCGCAGGTAATGACTGGTGATGCCGATGAATTTTTGTTTGTAGTAAAGTATATTCAAAGTTTAGGGTATAAAGAATTGAACTGGAATTTAGGCTGTCCTTATCCAATGGTTACAAAACAAGGAATGGGTAGCGGACTCATTTGTAATCCAGAGAAAATAGACCATATTTTAAAACGTGCTCATGAGGAAACAGATGTTGTTGTTTCTATGAAAATGAGAATGGGCTATGAAAATGCAGAAGAGATTTTAGATGTTTTTCCTATTCTTGATTCTTATCCAT
>CAXBIJ010000130.1:0-9561 GCA_963975675.1 uncultured Maribacter sp.
TTAGTTGGGCTTGGGTGGCTTTTAAATCGGCCAGTGATTTTTCTAATTCAGCTGTTCTCTGCCTAACTTGATTTTCAAGTTGGGCATTTTTCTTTTTCCAGTCCTCTATACCGAAAGTATCTTCTTCGGTTGAAACATCTTCTGGTTTAGAACCATGAAAATGAATCACCATCCATTTATCGTTCTGGTATTCTAGGATGACTGAAAACCGAAGTGGTATTAGAATTGTCTGCTTATTTATTATAATCTCAAGTGTAATATCATCTGTAAATACAGCTGAATTTTCATCGCTAAATATTTTTCGAAATACTGGGCTAGAGGTCCATTTTAATTGTATTCCTTGGCTTTGTGTTCTTTGTCTGTTTATAAGTTCTTTAAACTCTGATAGCGAAAATATCCTTTCATCTGTGGTTGTGCCGAACCCCATAATGTCTGGTGCAGCTAACTCATCTAAAATATCTAAAGATTCAGGACTATTAAATCCTGTTTCTATAAATTTTTGATATGTTTTGTTAAGTAATATTTCTTTTTTTAAATCCATAGCTAATACTATTTAGAAGTGCAATAAAATATTAAACTCACTTCCTTTTCCTTCTTTCGTCTCCACTTTTAACTCTCCCCCATGTCCTTTTGTTACAATGTCGTAACTCATACTCAATCCTAATCCTGTTCCCTGGCCTGTAGGTTTGGTAGTGAAAAAGGGCTGAAAAATTTTATCTACGATTTCTTTAGGAATACCATTCCCGTTGTCTTTCACCGAGATCTGAACACTTTCGTTTATTTGTTTAGTGCTAACGGTTACGGTGGGTTTAAACGTAACATCTTTAGAGGCTTGCTTACGTTCATTACTTGCATAAAAAGCATTGGTAATTAAATTGAGAATAACCCGCCCCATGTCTTGTGGCATAATATTTACTTTTCCAATACGCTTATCAAAATCGGTTTCTAATGTTGCATTGAATGACTTGTCTTTTGCGCGTAAACCGTGGTAAGCCAAGCGCAAATACTCGTCTGCCAGAGCATTGATATCGGTAGGTTCTTTGGTGCCGCTACTGCTTCTTGAATGCTGTAACATTCCCTTTACAATGGCATCCGCTCTTTTACCATGATGATTTATTTTTTCAAGATTTTGAATTACATCAGCCATAATCGCTTTGACTTCTTCAATATCTCCATTCTCCATTTCCTCTAGCATTTCGTCTAAAAGCTCTTTACTGACTTCTGAAAAGTTATTGACGAAGTTTAATGGATTTTGAATCTCATGTGCAATGCCTGCTGTGAGTTCTCCAAGCGAAGCCATTTTTTCAGATTGAATTAATTGTTTTTGTGTTTGTTGTAACTCTGATAATGATTTTTCTGCACTCTTTTTTGCGACCTGTAAGTTTATTAAATCTTCCTCAGCTTTTTTGGCTTGGGCCTCAGCAACTTTTAAATCCTTAAATCGTGTGTAGGTTAAATTAAAAACGGAAGCAAAACGTTCTAACAAACGGATGCTGTTTTCAGATTGTTCAACAGGAGCAGCCATTCCTATTAAACCTTCCGAAAAATAGGCAAGGGTCTGTACTCTTCTTTTTTGTTCTAATCCATGAATAAAAGGAATATTCATTTCTTTATTTAAGTATTGAAAATAGTCCTGTAATTCTTTGCCTTTCATATCAATAACAAGTGATTTTTTATGCTGTTTCCATCCTGTTACCATTTTTTTTATGGACTTGTTTTTTGAAGCCTCTAATGAGAATCGGCTGTCTATTTTCTTACCGTCTTCATTGGTGGCCCAAGCTTCTATAGTCGCTCCTTTATCTTTAATAATACCAATAAATAATCGGTTTGGGGCAATACCTAATGCTACGAGTTGTTGAAAAACTACCATAGAAGTTTCTGCTAATTCTTCAGAGGTTTGCATTTCAAGCGTTCTACTTCGTACACGTTCTAAAGCAATATCAATTTGTGTCTCTCTTGCACGCTCTTCAGCTTTTTGCAAATCCATAAAACGGATATAAGCCTGTTCAAAAACCTTGGCAAAACGTTTCATTATTTCGGCATCACTTTCAGAGGGGACAGCACCGGTTAGTGATGGGATAATAATTGCTGAATTTTTTGACCAAGCGGCTGACAGGTGGTGCTCGTTAGCGGCAAGTACAAACTGCTTATAGTCGTCAGGCATATGACTATAATCACTATTTTCAAAGGCCTGTTTAAAAAATGCATTTTTAGCTTTTACAGAGAATTCTTTTGAAAAATAGTCATCGCCTCGGTTCTTTGAATCCCAAGCTTCACTAAAAATTGGATTATCAAAATACGGCACAAAATATCGTCCCGAAGTTGAAAAGTCATCAACCGCTATCCAATGCACAACATCTTTATTGTCTGGGAAGTATGTACATAGAATTACCCCACCTGCATCGAATATAACGCCTAAATCCTTTAATTTTTCTGCAACCACAGCTACAACTTCCTGAAGTTCCTCAGGTTTGTGCATTGCCAGAGAACGCGAACGGACTTTTTCTAAAGCAGCCTCAATCTGCGCTTCTCGTGTTTGGGTTTCGGCTTTTTGTAAATCCTCAAAACGTTTATAAGCCAAATCGAAAGCCCCTCCCATTTTGGTTAAAATGGTTTCCATTTCGTCGGTAGGTGTGTTTAATAAATCGATGACCAATTTTCCGTTATTCAGCTTTTTTACAGCATGGTGTAAACGTTCTAATTTTGCTGATTCAGTATATTCTTCAACTTCATCGGCAATTGAATTTTTATTATTTTCTCGTAACCAAGCAATGATTCTCTTAAGGTCTTTCACTTCTTGTACTTCTAAAAAGTAATTTTCAGCATTTTCCCAAACACGTTTTATGTATAAATTGGGATCTCTTTTTTTTAGTTTAAAAGTAATATCAAAAGGAATTTCATAACCATTATTGCCTTTTTCAAGCGTTGATAAATCCCACATTCTAACTTTATCATCGCCTTCCTTCAAGAAAATAGTCGCAGCAATAACATCTGGAATATCCAATGCCATAACTTCATCTTTAAGTTTTGCTACTACATCTATGATTTCTTCAGATTTGTGCATAGCTAAAGCTTTTGCCCTTACGCGTTCTACAGCCAAATTTATTTGAGCTTCGCGTGTTTGTGCTTCTGCTTTCTCTAAGTCTAAAAAACGTGCGTAGGTTTGTTCAAAAACCTTTGTGAATCTAGAAAGTAAAGCTTCCTCTTCTTCTGTAAGCAAAGAACCTGCAACTACATGAAGGTAACCATGTGAAAAATTAAAGCAATAAAATACAGTTGGGTCAGGAAATTGAGTAAGCACCATCTGTTCTGCCTCTTTTGAGTTGAATGTGGTAATAGCATATTCTAGATGTTTTTTTCGTTCTTTACCAGCAACCGTTTGGTGGAATACCGTTTGTTGTTTTTTCCATGCCTTATAACGTGTATCAAAATGGACATCACCGGTCAATGGCAAATAAAATAACCCTAAAGAGTCTCCTCCAGGATTTGTAACCCAAGTAGATTGTAATTGGGTTTCCTCATTTATTTCTACATAACCACAAGATGCAAAGTTGGTAACACCAAGTGCTATAAGCTCTTTATATAAAAGAACCACAACATCTTTAACTTCTTCACCTTTCTGCATAGCCATAGTTCGGCTTCTAACTTTTTCTAAGGCAGCTTCTATTTGCGCTTCACGAGTTTGTGCTTCTGCTTTTTGAAGGTCTAGGAAACGTGTGTAGGCTTGCTCGAAAACTTTTGCAAAGCGTTTAAAAATGGCATTCTCCTCGTCTGTAAAAGGCATTGCTCTATAATTGCCTATGTAAAGGTCGATATGTCGCATCAAAAAACTGGATCGGGCAAAACCTGGACTATTAAGTATAAAATCCTTTACGGGCTCGGGGAAATTTTTTAGCGCTGAATATTTGATCATATGTGCACTCCATGCTCTATTTTCCTCCTTTGTAAAAACATCGCTGATAAAATCAATTTCCTTTTTTTGAGCCTCAATGACTGATTTCAATACCCTACTGTCAAAAAATGGTACTTGGATTAAAACCGGTTTGGGTTGCCCGCTTGAAGTGAGCCAAAATTTAAAATCGCCCTCTTGGTCGTTTTTTCCAAAACTAACAGTGTCGAATTTTAAATCCAATAGGCGTAATTGCACCGAGACCACTTCAATTACGTCTAACAATTCTTCACTATTGTGCATGGCCAGAGACCGACTACGAACTCGCTCTAACGCTCCTTCAATCTGTGCTTCCCTTGCTTGTTTTTCGGCTTTTTGAAGATCAAGAAATCTGGTATACGTTTGTTGAAAAACCTTGGCAAAGCGTGTAATCATTTCTTGTTGTACATCACTCAATAATTCTCCACCTACGATAAGCAAATAGCCTTGTTTAAAATTAAAAGTGTGTACTACTAGCTTTTCTGGCGAAATGGCCAATAATTGTTCTTTAGAAATAGGAAAATTTATGCTTTCATCGGCCATAAAAGATTGGTGCTCTAGGGTTTCCTCAGCATTGAGTTCAATTACCAGAAGAGGTTCCTGTTTTTGCCAACTTGCAGCAATCCTCTTCATCACTTTGTTTTTGGTATAATTCGTACCCACAGGTTTGAGTCGAATACTACCATCAATAGGATTTACGCCATAGTTCCAACCCATGGTTGCAGTTTCGTCAAATAACACATAGCCACTAACTAGTTTTTTGAGGCCGAGTTTTGAAAGTTCTTGGTATAATAATCCTCCAACTTCTGGTAATTCTTCACTTTTTTGCATAGCCATAGTACGAGATCGTACTTTTTCTAAAGCCATTTCTATTTGTGCTTCTCTAGCTTGAGCTTCTGCTTTTTCAAGGTCTAGAAAACGAGTATACGTTTGTTGAAAAACTTTGGCAAAACGTTGAAAGATGTCATGGGATTCTGACACTCTTTCATAAGTTATAAATAATAAAAAGCCATTTTTAAATTTAGCTAAATGATTGACTTGAAAAGTTGGTAAGGAAATTTCTGCATCCTTTAATTGCTGAAATGTTTCTTTAAGATCTGGCAGACTTTGCATGTAGTTATAATGTTCTTCCAAATCCTTTCCGCCTTGTTCATACACATAGAAATTTTCGTTGTTTAATATTGCTTTGTGCCAAGGTTTAAGACTTTTATGTTTTGTTAAGGGAAGAATAAAAGGAGACTGAATTTCACCTTCACTACTCATAATGCAAGTACTCGATTTTTTATCCTCAGAAAGTATATTATAGCCACAACTCCAGGCAGGTATTCCTAATTTTTGCACTTCTGTGAATAAGACATTGGCAGCATCTGGTAATTCTTCACTTTTTTGCATAGCCATAGTACGAGATCGTACTTTTTCTAAAGCCATTTCTATTTGAGCTTCTCTTGCTTGTGCTTCAGCTTGTTTTAAATCAAGGTGACGCGTAAAGGAAAGGTGAAATACTTCTCCAAAACGTTTCATTAATAGTTTTTTATCTTGAGTGAATTCGGAGTCACTAAAGGCAAAAAGGCCGCCCGCAGGAAAAACAACTACATGATAGTATTGAGTTGTTAATTTGTTATCATCATTTGGTGGGGATACCGGAAGGTTTGAATTTGAAACAACCTGATAATAATTTTCAAGATCTTTATTTTTTAATGTATATGAAAAATCAACTTGCTTTTTCCATGCATTGTAGATTCCATCTAGAAGTGGATGGCCTTCAAGTTTTTCATCGCCAGATAATTGAGAAGTTTCCTTCTTGTTATTGGATGAAGTTGTCCAAACATTTACTTTATTAGACTGGTCATTAAAAATGCCAATACCACAACGAACCGTGTTAAATTCTAATTGTTTTAATTCTGAAAAAACTATATCTACGGCTTTAGTAAGATCATCACTTTTGTGCATAGCCATTGCACTTGATCTTACGCGTTCTAAAGCAGTTTCTATTTGAGCTTCTCTTGCTTGTGCTTCAGCTTTTTGAAGGTCTATAAAACGTGTGTAGGTTTGCTGAAAGACCTTTCCGAAGCGCATCAAGATTGAATTTTCGGCATCGGAAAAGGGTAAAGCAGAGAAATTTTCAATATAGAGACCTATATCCTTTTGTATAACAGTTGATGCTGCCAATCCAGAACAATTAAGATAAAAATCCTTTGCCTGTTTAGTCAAACCTTTTATATGAGGAAGTAGTTTTTTATAAAAACTATTTTTTTCTTCAAAATCTAATTGAGTAATAAAAAAATCGGTGCCTTTCTTTTTTGCTTCTGTGAATTGTCTATCCCAAGGCAAATCGAGGTAAGGAACTGTTATCATGGCTGGAATAGCCTGATGATCTGCGACCCAAAAATGAAAGTCCTTCTTCGGTTCATAATCTACCACAATACCTGCATGATCAGCATTGATTTTTAATTGACCCATCTGATCAAAAATTACTTTTATGACGTCTTTGAGTTCATCACTATTGTGCATTGCCATGCTACGCGAACGAACTCGTTCTAATGCTGCTTCAATCTGTGCTTCTTTTGTTTGTGCTTCAGCTTTTTGAAGATCGAGAAAACGAGTGTATGCTTGCTCAAATACCTTCGCAAAGCGATTAAAAATGACTTCATTTTTATATTCTTCTGTGGTAATCACTAACAAGTATCCATACTTAAAATAGGCTGCATGCCACTTTTGCCATTTTGGAAAAGCAATACCATTATCTAACATGCCTTGAAAAATCGACTGAACATCTGGTACAGTCAGCATATACTTATAATGCTCTTTTAGTTCTTTTCCGCCTTTAGTAATTGCCAGTAATTCTAAATTTTTCTTCCAACCTTCATACATTTGTTTATGAGCCGGATCTACATTATTTGGAATGTTTAGGCGAGGCATGATACCCTTTTCGTTGGCAAACCAATACTCATCGACATCAGAATTTTTTTCGCATAAACCGAACCCGGTACCCCATAGTTCACCCCCCAAACTCTTTAATTGTTGAAATAGTATCTGAGCTACTTGGCCAATTTCTTCACTTTTTTGCATTGCCATGGTTCGCGCACGAACTCTTTCTAAGGCCAATTCTATTTCAGATTCTCTGGCTTGTTTTTCAGCCTTTTCAAGGTCGTTGAAACGTGTATAAGTAAGGTCGAATACTTTACCGAATCGAACCAAAATATCAAGATTTTCATCGGATAGTGGTTCGCTCGCCACTGTCTGCAAGCCACCGAAATTACTAAACGTAAAGGAAGCCACATATTTGTCTAGAGCACGATTTGCTTTTTTTACTTTATTAGAAAACCGTTTAAACTCTGTTTCATTATATAAATAATCGTCATATATTTTCTTTTCCTTTCCTTCTAAAACATAAACAAATTCTGATTTCTGCGCTTTCCAAGCCTTCATCATAGCATGATGAAAAGGATAGTCTTCAAACTTCATGTAATAGGATTCAGGTGCTGTTCCTCCTTCCGGATTTGTGGCCCAAACCATATTAGATTGGTCAGCTTCGTTTATAATATTAATAATGCACCATGTTAATGCAAAATCGAGTTTGGTTAATTCACTTAAAACTGTTGCTACCAAATCTGATAATTCATCGGAATGTTTCATAGCCATTGCTCTGGCTCTAACACGTTCTAATCCTAATTCTATCTGCGCTTCTTTTGCTTGTGCTTCAGCTTTTTTAAGGTCTAAAAATCGAGTATAGGTTTGTTGAAAAACTTTGGTAAATCGCAACATTACATCAATTTGTGATTTGGCAAGTTTTTCGCCACCAATAATCATCAAATAGCCTTGCTTAAAGTTAAATGAATGGATTACAATTTCTTGGGGTGATATTCCAACAAGCTCTTTTGCGGAAAAAGGAAAATTGATGCCTTTTTCTGCTACAAAAGTTTGGTGTGAAATGGTTTGTTTTCTCGTCAATTCTACAACGCACAAAGGTTCTTGTTTTTTCCAACTAGCAAGAATTTTTCGCATTGGTGGTGTTTGTTTGTGCGGAATGCCAATGGCTTGCTCTAGAATTTTCCCGGTTGAAGGGTTAGGTGTATAATTCCAACCAATATTTTCCTTGTCATCCATTAAAACGTAACCACTTGTAAAACTGTCAATGCCCAATTTTGTGATTTCGTTCCAGAGCAATTCGCCAGCTTCTAAAAGTTCGCTACTTTTTTGCATTGCCATACTCCTAGAACGAATGCGTTCTAGCGATGCCTCAATCTGCGCTTCTTTCGCTTGTGCTTCTGCTTTTTGAAGGTCTAAGAATCTAGTATAAGTTTGCTCAAAGACTTTAGCAAAACGTTTGAAAATATCATAGGCATCTGGCACATGCTCTTTAGTAATGAACAATAAATAACCATATTTAAAATAGACGACATGATCTATTTGATAGGTTGGAAAACCATTATTAGTTTCTTTTAATTTTTTTAGAACATCACCAATTACGGGAAGGGTACTCATATTTTCGTAGTGATCTACACATGCTTTACCCGAAAATTCTTGTACAATAAGTGTCTCCCCTTTTTTACCTTTTTCGAAATACTTTTTAAATATTCCAGTTCTAGGAACTGTATATGTAGGCAAAACACCTTTTTCATTTCCGAACCATTCTGCAGATTCATTTTCACCATAAATATTGAAAGCACAGCCCCAGGTTTCAATACCTAAAGCTCTTACTTGCTGATCTAATAAGAATGAGGTCTCTTGCAATTCGTCACTACGTTGCATAGCCATTGTCCTGCTTCTCACTTTTTCAAGTGCCAATTCTATCTGTACTTCGCGTGCCTGTTTTTCAGCTTTCTGTAAGTCTAAGAAACGTTGATGTGCTAAGTCAAAAGCACCCGCAAATTGCACTAAGATTTCTAGGTCTTTTTTAGGTGGGTTTTCAACAATACCTGGCAAACTAAATCCAATTTCTCCGTGGGTAGTACGAGCCATTATAAAGGTAAGTCCACCAATGTGCCGAATATCATCATGAGTAGGAGCTTGAGGATCTATGCTTTGAAAATTACCCAAGTTGACCATTTTATCCACATAGTCAATAGCTTCGTCTGTATCCATAGCATACACAACGGTGGGTTTCTTGCTCTTTTCCCATTTTGCCAAGAGAGGAATATCTCCATGCATATGCCTTGGCAATTTCATTACAAAACCAATTTTACTACCATCACCAGAGGTCATTGCCTTTTCGTAAGTTTCTGGTAACCACATCATATGCCAGAAGTAGTGTGCCTCGTGACCGAGTTTAGTAAATTCATTACGCATGGTCACTACAATATCTAACAGGTCTGTGGATTGTTGCATGGCAACTGCCTGAGCTCTTATACGTGCTAAAGCCCCTTCAATTTCTAGTTCACGATTCCTTGACTCTAACTCTATAGTACGTCTTTGTATAGCCTCTCTAAGCTGTAAATTTTCTTTGCTGATTTGGTCATAACCAATTGTTTCTCCCTCCTGTGCCTTGCTATCTGGGGTAGAGTAGTGCTGATATATGAAACGCCAGCCTTCTTTATTTTTCATTAAGGTATTACTAAAACGGAACCTGCCGTAAAACACCCATTTTAAACCATTTAAAAACCAAGCATCGAATAGGTGAGTAATAAACACCA
>CAXBIJ010000131.1:0-9520 GCA_963975675.1 uncultured Maribacter sp.
GTAATAGATTGTTTCAACGCATGCGGTTCCCAAATTGCACATAAAGGTTCTGGTAACGGATTCTCTTTTAAAGCGAAGGCAGTTGCTTCTTTTGCACTATCGCGTTGGGAAATCAATTCTTTTAAGGCGTCTAAATCCATTAGAGGAAGGTCACAGGCTAAAACTAGCCAAGCCACATCTGGATATTTTTTGTGTGCAGACAAAAGTCCGTTGTAAGGTCCTTTGAATTCATTTAAATCAACAATTGTTTTCATAGCCGCTGGCAGTTCATCTTCCTGTTCTTCACGTAGACTAATGAAAGTATTTTCGCAAACTTGACTAAGTAAATTGTACAAATATTCACGTTGAGGAATGCCGTGATATTCAATCAATCCTTTGTCTGTACCCATTCGAGTACTTTTCCCTCCAGATAGCACAAGACCGTATAGCTTAGCGATTGAAGTCATTCTTACCTCCTGTTTTGTGTTCCAATTGTATTTCAGAAATTTTTATATCGTGCGACATTGCTTTGCACATATCATAAATAGTTAATGCGCTAACCGACACACCTGTTAGTGCTTCCATCTCAACCCCTGTTTGCTCGTTGCATTTTACTTTACAGGTAACATGCAAAGCATTATCTATCGGTACAATATCTATTTGTATTTTAGAAAGATTAAGTTGGTGACAAAGTGGAATTAAATCAGCAGTCTTTTTAACTGCTTGAATACCTGCGATAACGGCTGTTTGAATTATACTCCCCTTATGGCCTAAAAAGTCTTGAGAGGCCAAGATATCAAAAACATTAGAAGGGAAAATAACCTTTCCTGACGCAATTGCCATTCTTACTGTTGCTTGCTTATTTGACACATCTACCATTGAAGCCTTGCCAGTATCGTCTATGTGGGTAAGTTGTTTGGTCATATGTAATTTTCCTTTCCTAAAAGATTTAGATTACTCTAATCTTAGTTTTACCGAGTTCTTTTAAAATATAAAAGAAGCCCTTTCAATTCAATAATTAATAAAATATTTGTTTTAAGGATGTGCAGATACCCAAACAGATTTATTCTCAAAACGCTCTTTTTTCCAAATAGGAACCGTTTTTTTAAGCGTATCGATTAAATACCTACAAGCCTCAAAACAAGCATCTCTATGGGCAGAGGAAGCACCTACAACTACAACAGGCACTTCAACTTCTTTTAAACCAACAGCATGTCGAATAATGACTTTATTTAAATTCCATTTAACAACTGCATCCGTTGCAATTTTGTTCATCTCTTTTAAAGCCATTTTCTCATATGTCTCAAATTCCAAAGAAACTACTTCTTCTTCCTTAGTAAATTCTCTTACTGTACCCACAAACACACAAATACCGCCACTGTGAGGGTGAGAAAGCTCCTTAATCACTTGCGAAGCATCAATATTATCTACAATTTCAACTATTTTTTCACTCATTATCCTCCACTTACAGGTGGTATGATTGCTATTTCATCATCCACAGTTAAAGATACGTCATCTTCTGCATATTCACTATTTACAGCTACCGCCAAAGAAGTTAATTTTGAAAGTTCTGGATAAGAAATTATCAACTGAGCCTTTAATTCCGCAACAGAATTAGGCTTTTTAAATTCATCAGAAAATGTAAATTGTGAACTTCCCACAATGTCTTTGGCAATTCCAAAAAAAAGTACGTTCATTTTTATAAAAATTTGATGAAATTCAAGTTACTTATAAAAAACAAGGTGTCATAAAAATGACACCTTGTTTAAGTAATAATTATAAGATTTATAACTAATCAACTATAACTTTGCCATTTTCTGGTTTAGCATAAAATTCGTTGGGCATCGCAGTTTTCGATAAACTAGCATTTTCGAAATTTACAGTATTTCTTGGTCCTTTTAATTCACCATTTTCGACCAAATGCCACGTTATGGATTTTGGTCGAAGTAGTTCATCAACTTTGCCCCAATCATTGTAATTGACCCAATTAACTTTATCCGAAGTCTCATTGCTAAAGTATGTAACCGTGTACCCCAGCCATTTCATTTGAAAGGTATTTGCGTCATAATGCAAATAATAATGATCTTTTGAAGAAGCTCCAACTCCAGCATTATACGTAATTTTATAACCAGGGTAACTTACACCATCAACCACTAAAGGTGCTACCTCTTCATAAATAATACCGTTGTCCGTAAATACAAAAGGCATAGCATAAAAATAGAACATGAGGTTATGGTAAAACTTTGGTTTCCCCGTATATGATTCCGAAGGATCTAACAACCAAACATAATCACCATCATACCCAAGGCTAAAAGTTGGCGTTGTTACTTTATCGCTTCTTTTGTAAAGATCTATTACTTGTTTTTCAATTACGCCCTCATTTGGAATATCAAAACTTAAGGTTCTGTAGGTCTTCCATTGATCTAAACCGCCATGAGCTTCAAAAACTTTGAAAAGTTCTTTCGGATATTTCGTTTCTTCAACATGCTTTACCTCCATCTCTGAAGCATTAGTTGTAATTTTATCCTTCGGCACTTCCTTACACGCAAATACTAAAAAGGATAATGCGATAATAAAATACTTGTTCATAGGTTAGAATAATTTATGTTGTTAATTTTATCGAAACCCGTTAGTCGATAAAGTATGACGTACTTAACAGATTACATTACTTTTGCACTTCATGCATTCAATAAAACATATTACTAGCTTACAAAACCCCTTAATTAAGAGAGTTCTGTTGTTAAAAGAAAAATCTAGGGAACGAAAAAAAACTGGCCTTTTTGTTTTGGAAGGAATTCGTGAACTTCAGATTGCCACTCGAACAAATTATGAAATAGATACTGTTTTCTATTGTCCTGAAATCATAAATGCAAATCAAAACGATAACTTTTTACAATCATTTAGCTCCGAAAAACTAATTTCAGTTAGCAACGAAGTTTATAAAAAACTAGCTTACAGAGATACAACAGAAGGTGTTTTAGCAATTGCAAAAAGCAAAGACCACCAACTAACAACGTTAAAATTCAAACATAAAAATCCATTGGTTCTCATTGCAGAAGCGCCTGAAAAACCTGGTAATATTGGTGCATTATTACGAACAGCTGATGCTGCTAATCTTGATGCGGTCCTAATCGCTAACCCTAAAACAGACTTATACAACCCAAATATTATTCGTTCTAGTGTTGGTTGTGTTTTTTCTAGAAATATTAAAATGGGGAGCACAACAGAAATAGTTACTTACTTAAAAGAAAAAGGGTTTCAAATTTACTGCGCAGCTTTATCTGCCTCTAAGGAATATACTACAATAGATTTCAAAGGACCAACTGCGATTGTAGTAGGAACAGAAAATTCTGGACTAAGCGATGAATGGTTGCAAAATTCTACTCAGAATATTATTATACCTATGGAAGGTGAAATTGACTCTATGAACGTTTCAGTATCTGCAGCAATACTTATCTTTGAAGCTAAACGCCAGCGAAAATTAAATACTTAAAAAGCTTAAGGTCACTATTTGAATTTTCCTATTATAATATATTTTATGGATAAAACATTTGTATTTTACTGTATTATTTTTATTCTAATTGGTGAATTTATTCTCGCTACAGTAATGAATTATCTAAATGCCATGCGTTTTAAAGATCCAATACCAAATGATCTTAACGACGTGTATAACGCTGAAGAATATGAAAAATCTCAAGCTTATAAATTAAGTAATTATAAGTTCGGCATTGTCACTTCTATTTTTTCTTTAGCCCTAATTCTGGGTTTTTTATTTTTTGGAGGCTTTAGTTGGGTAGATGAAGTTGCTTCAAATTTCACTGACAATATTATTGCACAAGCTTTAGTTTTCTTCGGAATAATAATGCTCGGAAGTGATATTTTAAACATTCCATTTTCTTACTACCAAACATTTGTTATCGAAGAAAAATTCGGATTTAACAAAACCTCTCATAAAACATTCTTGATTGATAAGTTGAAGCAATGGGCCATGACAATTATAATTGGAGGAGGCATTTTATCTTTGGTGATATGGTTCTTTCAATGGGCTGGAACAAATTTTTGGTTATATACATGGGCTCTAATCACCATTTTTACACTTTTAATGAACTTGTTTTATAGTAAACTAATTGTTCCATTATTCAACAAACAAGAACCACTGGCAGCAGGTAGCTTAAAAGAAAAAATTGAGCACTATGCAGCAAATGTTGGTTTTGAATTACAACATATTTTTGTCATAAATGGCTCTAAGCGATCAACAAAAGCCAATGCATATTTTTCTGGTTTTGGCAAAGAAAAAAGGGTGACACTTTATGATACACTAATCAATGATTTAGAAGAAGAAGAAATTGTTGCTGTTTTGGCGCATGAGATTGGGCATTATAAACACAAGCACATTATTTTCAATTTGGCATCATCAATTTTACTTACAGGGTTTATGCTGTTTCTATTGTCACTTTTCATTAACAATCCAGAAGTTTCATTAGCGATAGGTGTTGACAAGCCTAGCTTTCATGCTGCCTTAATTGGTTTTGGAATATTATATAGTCCCGTTTCAGAAATTACCGGTTTATTAATGAACTACTTCTCAAGAAAATTCGAGTTTCAAGCAGATGATTATGCTAAAAAAACCTACGCTGCCTTGCCATTAGTTTCTTCATTAAAAAAGTTATCTAAAAACAGTCTTAGCAATTTAACTCCGCATCCTGCATATGTATTCATGCATTACTCTCATCCACCACTTAAAGAGCGCATACGTAATTTAAAGGCGTAATTTTTGTTGCCCATCATATAAGTTTATCTTATTTTTAATATAGTATGACACAGGCCGCAATAGAAGAAGAGAATAAGCTTATAGCCCACGAGTATAAAGAATTATTGCGTATTAGTTACCAAACCCTCACTGATGAGGACAAGATACTTATACGTAGTGCCTTTGATACGGCTGTTGATGCGCATAAAAATCAACGTAGAAAATCAGGTGAAGCTTATATTTTTCACCCTATTGCAGTAGCGAAGATTGTTGCCTCTGAAATTGGTCTTGATGCAGTTTCTATTGCCTCTGCCTTATTACATGATGTAGTCGAAGACACCGAGTATACTTTAGATGATATCGATCGTATGTTTGGTGAAACAGTTGCCCGTATCGTAGATGGTCTTACTAAAATATCACATTTAAAAAAAGACATGAACATTTCTCAGCAAGCTGAGAATTTTAGAAAAATGTTATTGACTTTAAATGATGATGTGCGTGTCATTATAATTAAGATCGCAGATCGTTACCATAATATGCTCACCATGGATTCTATGCCAGAGCACAAACAGGTTAAAATCGCATCTGAAACTTTATACATTTACGCTCCATTAGCACACAGAATAGGGCTTTATAATATTAAAACAGAGCTAGAAGACCTTAGTTTAAAATATACAGAACCAGAAGTTTACAATTCTATAAAAGACAAAATAGAGGATAGTAAAGAAGATCAACAAGCTTATATTAATGCATTTTCAGACATTATCGATAATTCTCTTAAACAAGAAGGTCTTAATTATACCATTAAGGGAAGAATGAAGTCTATTTTTTCTATGCGTAGAAAAATGCTTAATCAGAATGTAACCTTCGAAGAAATCTATGATAAGTTTGCTATTAGAATAATTTATAAGTCTGATGCACAAAATGAAAAGTTTCTTGCTTGGAAAATATATTCAATAGTAACAGATCACTTTACTCCTAATCCTGTTCGTTTAAGAGATTGGATTTCTTCACCTAAATCAACTGGGTACGAAGCATTGCACATAACCGTAATGGGTCCTAAAGGAAAATGGGTAGAAGTACAAATTAGAAGTGAGCGCATGCATGAGATTGCTGAAAAAGGGTATGCAGCACATTTTAAATACAAACATGGAGATCAAAAAGAGCAAGGTATTGAAGTATGGTTAAATAAACTTCAAGAAGCATTAGAGAATGCAAATACCAATGCAGTTGACTTTGTTGAAGAATTTAAGCTCAATTTATATTCCAAAGAAATTTTTGTGTTTACCCCTAAAGGTGAATTAAAATCACTTCCTAAAGGAGCCACTCCTTTAGATTTTGCTTTTAATATACATACCGAAGTTGGTATGCGAACAAGAGGCTCTAAAGTAAATGGAAAACTAGTTCCTTTAAATACAACTTTACAAAGTGGCGATCAAGTAGAAATCATCACATCTGAGCAAGCTACACCGAATCAAAACTGGTTAGATTATGCGACCACGGCAAGGGCTAGAGCAAAAATTAAATCGGTGTTAAGGGAAGAGAAAAAGTCCGTTGCTGAAGAGGGTAAAGAAATATTGCGTAGAAAATTAAAATCTCAAAAAATTAGTTTAAACGAAGACTCCATTAATAAAATGGTCACCTTCTTTAAGTTAAAAACAAGTTTAGATCTCTTTTATCGAGTAGGCATTGGCTCAATCGATAATACTATGCTAAAAGATTTTGCATCCTCATATAGCAACGCATTCATTAGTTTTTTTAAAAATAGGATGCGTAAAGCTCCAATACCCGAAGATGTTAATAGAGATGAAATCACCTCTAAATATGACATGCTTGTTTTTGGTAAAGAAGAAGAAAAATTAGAATATAAACTTTCTCTATGTTGTAATCCTATACCTGGCGATGAAGTATTTGGGTTTGTAAGTGTATCCGAAGGTATTAAAGTTCATAAAAAGAATTGCCCGAATGCGATATCCTTGCAATCGAATTATGCATATCGTATTATTAGTGCTAAATGGATAGATTCATCACAACAAGAATATCAGGCAGATATAGAGCTAACAGGTATTGATAATCTTGGTTTGGTGAGTGATATTACAGAAGTAATATCAGATATTATGCATGTAAATATGCGTAATCTAAACTTTAGTACAGATGGCGGTACCTTTAAAGGGAAAATTACTGTCGTAGTAAAAAACAAAGCAATTCTTAAAAAATTGACCGACACTTTAAGAGAGATTAATGGTATTGACAAAGTAACCCGTATTTAGAAAAAGGAAATTAAAATTTAACTGTACATTTGTATATTAATGCAGTAAATATGTCTTCGGATAAAAATCAAGAAATTGTAAAAAACGTTTTCACTACCTTTTTAGAGGACAAAGGACATAGAAAAACCCCTGAACGCTACGCTATACTTCAAGAAATTTATGAAAGTGATGAACATTTCGATATAGAATCACTTTACATCAACATGAAGAATAAAAAATATAGAGTAAGCAGGGCTACTTTATATAACACGATAGAACTTCTTTTAGATTGCAAACTAGTACGCAAGCATCAGTTTGGTAAAAATCAGGCTCAATATGAAAAATCATATTTTGACCATCAGCATGACCATGTTATACTTACCGATACTGGTGAGGTAATGGAGTTCTGCGACCCTAGAATTCAATCTATAAAAAAAACAATTGAAGAGGTTTTTGACATAAAAATAAACGCACATTCACTTTATTTTTATGGCATTAAAAATACACCTACCAAAGAAGTAGGTACTAAAGAAAATAATAAGAACTAACCAAGTATATAATATTTAGATGGCAGTAGATTTATTGTTAGGCCTACAATGGGGTGACGAAGGAAAAGGAAAAATCGTTGATGTATTAACCGAAAATTATGACATTATTGCTCGTTTTCAAGGCGGGCCAAATGCTGGTCATACATTAGAGTTTGATGGAATAAAGCATGTTTTACATACTATACCATCAGGAATTTTTCATAAAAATGCAGTTAACGTAGTTGGTAACGGTGTTGTTATCGACCCAGTTATTTTTCAAAAAGAATTAGATGCATTAAAGAAATTTAATCTGGATATTAAGTCCAAATTATTTATATCTAGAAAGGCCCATCTTATTTTACCAACCCACCGTTTGTTAGATGCAGCCTCTGAAGCATCTAAAGGAAAAGCAAAAATTGGCTCTACCTTAAAAGGAATTGGACCTACTTACATGGATAAGACTGGCAGAAACGGAATGCGTATTGGTGATTTAGAATTAAGCGATTGGAAAGAAAAATATCGTGCCCTAGCTAATAAGCATGAAGCTATGATAAGTTTCTATGATGTAGATATTCAATATGATCTTGCTGAATTAGAAGCCGATTTCTTTAAAGCTATTACAGAATTAAAAGCGCTAACTTTTATAGATAGTGAAGAATACTTATACCAAGCACAAAAAGCAGGTAAAAAAATATTAGCCGAAGGTGCACAGGGATCTCTACTAGATATTGATTTTGGAACATACCCATTTGTAACTTCATCTAATACTACCGCAGCTGGTGCATGTACTGGTTTAGGTGTTGCTCCAAATCAAATCGGTGAAGTAAAAGGAATATTTAAGGCATATACCACAAGAGTAGGTAGCGGTCCATTCCCAACAGAATTATTTGACGAAGATGGCGAAACAATGGGTCGTGTAGGTAATGAATTTGGAGCTACAACTGGTAGACCAAGACGTTGTGGATGGTTAGACCTAGTGGCTTTAAAATATGCAGTTCGCATAAATGGCGTTACCGAATTAATGATGATGAAAGGTGATGTATTGAGCGGATTCGAAAAACTAAAAATTTGTACCGCCTACAACTATAAAGGAGAAAAAATCAATCATTTTCCATATAATATAGAGGCAGAAAATGTAACTCCGATATATACAGAAATGAATGGTTGGAAAGAAGATTTAACCAAAATGACTTCTGCTGACCAATTACCGAAGTCATTGAATGACTATATCGATTTTCTAGAAAAGGAATTAGAAGTGCCAATTAAAATTGTATCTGTTGGCCCAGACAGAACACAAACAATTCACAGATAAACATTTAACAGCTTAATCAAGTTGTTCAGCTAACAAGAATGGCGATATAGGGAAATACCTTTATCGCCATTCTTTTTTTTTGTAATTTCAGTACGGTGTGAGATTTTTACTAACACTACCAAAACCAACTGAAAAAATGAGAAAATTCACCTACCCTACTATTTTATTTTTGTTATTTTCTATCGTTTCTTGTAAAACGGATAAAAGCAATAAAGAAGATTCTAAAGTCAACCCTGAAGTAGAAACAAAAAATGAATGGATAACCTTATTCGATGGTAAAACCACAAAAGGGTGGCGTGCATACAATGGCAAAGAATTACCCCCAGGTTGGATAGCTAAAGACGGAGAGTTACAATTCGACACCGAGCTAGGAAAAGAACAAGATTATACAGGTGGAACAGATATTATTTATGGTGCTGAAGAATTTGATAATTTCGAACTTTATGTAGAATGGAAATTACCAAAAGGAGGAAACAGCGGTATTTTTTACCATTTAAAGGAAGGTTATGACAGCCCTCCAGAAGTATCTCCTGAATATCAATTAATCGATGATGAGAATTATGCCAGCATTCACAATTTAACCGATTACAATTTAAGCTTAGGATATACCGACAAACCTGAAGAACTAAAACCTTTGCAACAAACGGCCTCTGATTATGCTATGCATGCTGCAGATCCAAATGGCAAAATTTTGAACCCTGTT
>CAXBIJ010000132.1:0-9493 GCA_963975675.1 uncultured Maribacter sp.
CATTTCATCTGCATCTACCAACCTAAAAGAACCGTTTTCGCCAAATATATCTTGAAACTTATTAATGGCGTATTTATTAATATCAGAATTGCCGGTCAATGCCATCATATACCCAATATCGTTAAGCTCTATATTATCCGTCAAACTATCTGAATAAATATTGGCAGAAATTGCTTCCAATCCTAATTTATTAGCCTTGTCAATGTTTGATTGATTATTATCGATTAATACCACATGCCTATCATTTTGATGTAAATATGCGCCAATTAACCTTGATGCTTTTGATGCCCCCAGAATTAATATACCTTCTGATTTCTTAAGAAAGACACCTACTAGTTTTGCAAATAAACGAGCAGTGGTAGCATTTAAAAGAACCGTGCCTAGAACAATCATAAACACCAATGGTGTAATATATTCAGCACCTGGTTCTCCTCTCGATAATAGTTTAGAGCCAAAAAGCGATGCGATACCAGCTGCAACAATACCTCTTGGGCCTACCCAGCTAATGAATAGCTTCTCATTAAGTTTTAAGTTAGAGCCAATAGAACTAAGAAAAACGCCTAACGGTCTAATCAACAAAACAATAGACAAGAATAGCACAACTGTTTTCCAAGTATATATTAATTCTAGATCTGCTATATTAATATTAGCTGCTAATAAAATGAACAAAATAGAAATTAGAAGAATACTCAATGATTCTTTGAAATAGAGCAGCTCTTTAATATTGGGCAAATTGGTGTTTCCCATGACCATTCCCATGACCACAACGGCTAACAGACCAGATTCATGAGCAAAAGTATCAGACATAACGAATACGCCCAAAACCACAGAAAGGGATACAACATTTAACAAATAATGTGGTATAAAACTCTTTTTAATTAAAAAGGTAAGGGCATGGGCAAAAGTGAAACCAAACGTAAAACCAAATAATAAAATTTTACCGAACTCTATTAACGCGGTCATTGTATAAGCGTGTCCCTCACCTACACTTATAAATTCATATACCAATACAGCTGCTAATGCACCGATAGGGTCTATTAGAATACCTTCCCATTTTAAAATTGCAGACACATCTTTTTTCAGCGGAATGTTTCTTAAAATAGGCGTAATTACTGTTGGGCCTGTGACAATAATCAAAGCAGAGAATAAAAAACATAATTGCCATGAAAGACCAAACAGAAAATATGCTGCTAATGCAGCCCCAAAAAATGTGGTAACGCTTCCTAGGGTGATTAATTTAGTAATCACTGGGCCAATACTATTTATTTCAGAACGCTTAAGGGTTAATCCGCCTTCAAAAAGAATTATACTTATCGCAAGTGAGACAAAATAATATAAACTTTCACCAGGAAAAAGACCTTTCTCCCCATTCCAGATAGGTTCAATTAACTTAGACCCATCATCAGTATAAAGCGTAGAAAATGGTCCAACCAGCAAGCCGATAAGAATTAATGGTAAAATTGCGGGTAGTTTTAAACGCCAAGCTACCCATTGAGCAAGTATCCCTAATATAATGATTCCTGCAAGCTCTAACATATTATTTGTTTTGGATAAAAATAACGATTAAAGCGTATTAATTACCATAAAAACGCCCCCTAAACAAAGCATTTTTTAGCATCTGAATTAGAAAGGCTATTCTCCTTCTTATAATTAAGCCTTATATTGGAAGGCTCAACCAATTAATCAACATCTTATCAAGTTATATTCCTCAATTTTATTCGGATTTGCCTTTTCACCTTCACTTAAGGTGAATATATTAGAATCTACTCGTATTGCCCATTTCCTAAATTGCAAATTAATTTTATTACATGTAGGTAAAAATACCCCTGAAAAATTAAGCGAAATCAATTCCATTGTTTCACAAACAGAACATTCAAGCCTTTCTATAGATATTCTTTGGAAGGAAGGAAAACCTGAATCGGTCATTACCGAAGCTTGTTTAGAATTGAATATTGACTTGTTAATTTTAGGCGCACTACAGCACGAGAATAGATTCCAGTTTTATGTAGGGTCCATAGCCAGAAAGTTAACGCGTAAAGTAAACTGTTCTGTTCTATTATTAATAAAACCATCAGAAATAAGAGTGCCCTGTAAACATGTTGTGGTAAATGGGCTAGATGCTCCAGACACCCCAATGGCCATAGAACAGGCTTTTTATTTTTCTAACTTACTTGGTGCACAACAAATTACTATAGTTGAAGAAATTTTACCAAAAGAGATACATGTTACCGTTGAAGATGACCGCTCATTAAAAAAGGCCAATATTATTAAACAACGGTTAAGGCACAGAGAAGAATCTAGAGTAAAAAATATCGTTTGCAACTTGCCAAAAAATATCACTCAGAATATCAAAGTTAAAACACAAAGTATATTTGGAAAAAGAGGGTATTCAATTGGGCATTATGCCGAAGTGGTAAGAGCTGATCTTTTAGTTATGAATGCCCCCTTAAAAACAGGTATTTGGGACCGAATTTTTCCTCATGACATAGAATACATATTGTCAGATTTACCAACCGATTTATTAATAGTTAGAAAATAGATTTGACAGCAAAAAAAAAGAAAAACGCTACATTTATTGGTTCACTGCCCAAGAATTTATTTTCTGGTTTTGTAGTATCGCTAATTGCCCTGCCCTTAGGTCTTGGGTTAGCCTTAGCAAGTGAGGCACCTCCTATTTCTGGTATTATTGCTGCTGTTGTTGGTGGTATTGTAGTTTCGCTTTTAGGTGGTTCTAATGTAACTATAACCGGCCCTGGAAATGGTTTGGTAATTGTACTATTGGGTGCTATTACAACCTTGGGCGGTGGAGACTTATATGAAGGATATTTATACACATTAGCCGCTATTGTTTTTTCTGGTATTCTAATGCTTATTCTTGGGTTTCTAAAAATGGGGAGGTTGGCAGATTTCTTCCCAGCATCTGCAATTGAGGGTATGTTAGCTGCCATTGGTTTGGGTATTCTAGCAAAACAGTTTCATATTATGATTGGCCATAATAATGAACATGGCAGTATTATTCATTTACTTATACAAATACCTGAAGGTATAATAGGCTTATATGAAAACTATCATATAGAGGAGCTAATTGCTGCAATTATTGGTTTAGTTGCATTGGTTATCATGGCGAATTATTCTAAAATAAGGAACAAGTACTTACACCTTATTCCGGCACCTATGTGGATTTTAATTTTATCGGTAAGCTTAAGTTATATTTTTGTTTCATTAAACCTTCCTTATCCATTAAAAGACGAATTCTTGGTCAATATTCCTGATAATGTGCTCTCTAATTTAGCTTTTCCTAATTTTTCGAAAGCACTAGAGATAGATTTTATAATGACCGTTTTCTCGATTACACTAATTGCAAGTATAGAATCATTATTAAGTATAAAAGCAGTAGATAAACTTGATCCAGAACGAAGAAGGTCTAACGTAAATAAAGACCTTAAAGCTCTTGGTTTAGCTACTAGTCTAAGTGGTTTAGTCGGTGGATTGAATGTGGTAACGGTAATCGCAAGAAGTTCTGTTAATGTAAACAATAACGCGACCAATAGATCTGCTAATTTTTTTCATGCCCTTTTTCTAGTCATATTCGTACTTCTTTTTCAAGACCAATTAAGAAGAATACCTTTAGCGGCATTGGCAGCAATACTTGTTTATACAGGTTATAAGTTGGCAACACCCAAAAACTTCTCTAAGATTGCACAAATAGGAAAGGAACAGATTCTGATTTTTTCAGCAACCCTGTTAACTACCTTATTTACAAATCTCATAACTGGTATAGCTATGGGAATTCTGGTCACTTTTATAATTCATGTGGTATTAAACAAAAGTTTATCGCTATTCATTAACCACTTAGTGAAGCCTAATATTTTAATGTTTAAAGAGAAAGATGGTAGAAATTATTATATAAGTGTAAAGTATTTTGCTAGTTTTCTAAACTTTTACAGGCTTAAGAATAAACTCGATATAATACCAGAAAACGAAAATGTCATTTTAGACTTTTCTCTTTGTAGTTTTGTAGATCATACGGTAATGGAAGGCTTAGAAAACTATGTGGACACCTTTTCTAAGAAAGATGGAAGCATTGAAATAATTGGGCTCGATATGCATGGTGCGGATTCTAAACATCCTTTTGCCATTCATAAGTTAATGCCATTGTCAAAGTTAGGGCCCATTGAAAAATATTTTACCAAACGACAAGTTCTTTTAAAATCTATGGCCAAAGAGTATAAATGGTCATACATTCCTAAAAGATCTAATGAAACCAAGTTTTTACAGAAATTTGTTTTTTTTAGAACACGAAAAGTTCCATTTTTCTACAACAGCTTTTACGATGAAACTAAAACATTTCATTTATTCGATATAGAGTTTAGTGAAGGTGAATTTATAGCAAGAGAAGTAGTAAAGACCACTGTTTTACATATAAAACTAAAAGAATCAATACCCGTGTTTACTTTAGATAAGGAGGGCCTCTTAGATTTTATATATGGTATGGCGGGCTTTAGAGATATTGAGCTCGAAAATCATCCTGATTTTAACAAACGTTTTTACTTAAGTGGTGCAAACGAACAGGCTATTCAGGACTTATTTTCTGATGATCTCATTCTTTTTTTAGAAAGCAATCCGTATTATCACATTGAAACCAACGGAAACTCTATTTTAATCATGAAAAAAGAAAGGCTCTTAAGTGCTAAGGAAATTAAGGCCATGCTTTATTTTGGTAAGCAACTAAACCAGCTCTTGAATCATAGCAATAAAATAGTACCTGCTTATAACTCATAATCCTATAATAGTTTATTTCAAACTTCGTAGTTTCAAATCAATCAATTTTTACACAAATTCACTGTTCTAAAATTGCATGAAATACTATTTTATTTCACAGCTTAAGACCTTCTGCTGTGTACAAATCTACACTGAAAATATAATCGAGTTTTACACTTACTATTAGTTTAACAGTAACCAATAAACTGATAAAATCATGCGGTTTTGAGCTTAATTTTAGTCCCTTTTATAAAATTAGGATGCTTTTATGAATTCTTATATTAAACGCCCCTGTATTACAGGCGCTATCTTACAGATTATGAAGAAAATACACGTTGTTATGTGGGCATTTTTTAACTTTGCTTAAAATTTCTCTCCTTAGGCACATATAATTTTGTATCAAATAAAGCAACGACATAGAAATATTAAATTATTTAAACTCAGAAGTTCATTTGTGTTACATCCTATTCAAGCTATATGAATGTTAAACTAACTTTTAATTGCAAATTATTTTAAAATGCTAAATCAAAAACATCATTCTATTATTAAAAAACCGTTCGTATATGGGTTTTTAATTTTTCTATTGGTTTCTATTATTACGCAAACAATTGCCTACCAAAGATTTCAAATACTTCAAGAAACACAGCAGTATGAAGTTAATGAAAGAGTGCGAAAATTAAAAGAAGACCTACAGGACATTTTTGATCAAAGTTTTGATGCAACCCAAACCTTGTCATTTATAGTTGAAAACTATGGTATACCCAATAATTTTGATAGTATTGCACAGTTACTTTTAAAAAACAATAAACATATTGATGCCCTAGAACTTGTAGATGACCAAGGGGTTATAACACATGTATATCCTTTAAAAGGCAATGATATTTTGGGGTTTAATATTTTAAAAGATTCTATAGGTAAAGACGGAGCGCTTACAACCCTTAAAAGAAGAGATTACTTTACAGCGGGTCCAATTAGCTTAAAACAAGGGGGTACAGGTTTTGTGAGTAGAAGACCTTTGTTTAACGAAAATGGTTTTGCAGGCTTTGTAGCTACCGTCGTAAAATTATCTACCGTTGTAACTGCAGCACAGCTAGATTCTTTGGAAAACACTAATTTTTCCTATCAATTGGCAAAAATCAATGCTGATCACTCAGAAGAGATATTTTATAACAATACTAAAACTTCAACGGAAGAAGCTATTAAAGTGCCCATAACCACCAGTCATGGGGAAATGAAACTTTATGTGATTTCAAATAAGCCACAGTCTTATTCAACCATTCTTTTCTTTTTTATTTTAGGTCTGTTACTCGCTCTTGTTTGTGGGGCTTTTACCATGTTTCTTCTTCGACAACCCATTAAACTAAATCAATTAGTTCAAGAAAAAATAGGGTTGCTAAAAGAAAGCGAAGAGAAATTTTTAAAGGCTTTCCAAACCAACATGGTTGGCATGTTAATTGTCAACAAGGAAAGAACTGTTTTAGAAGTCAACCATACGTTTTCTGAGCTGTTGAATATACCTAGAGAAAACCTTTTGGGAAATAAAGTTTCAGAATCGGGTTTTATTATACATGATCAAGATTACATAAATGGAATGCAAAAGATTATTGATGTCTATATTAAAGAAGGCGAAATAATAAATCAGGAGCTTAAAATTACACTCAAGAATGGTCAAAAAAAATCTCTGTTGATTTCGGTAGAGCAATTGTTACTAAATGACAAAGAAAATTATTTAGTTAACGTCATCGATGATACCAAAAGAAAAGAGGCCGAGGAGGCTTTAGAACTACAAAACATACAACTTAAGAAAACCAATTCTGAACTTGATAGTTTTGTGTACAGTGCGTCTCATGAATTAAGAGCTCCATTAGCTTCGGTTTTGGGTCTAATAAATCTTATTTTATCTGAAGAAAATAAGCCCAGTTTAATCACCAGTCTTACTATGATGGAAAAGTCTGTTAAAAGATTAGACGACTTTATTAAGGATATTATCGAATATTCTCGGAACATACACCTAAAAGTTAATGTAGAAACCATAAATTTTACTAATTTAATAGAGAGCTCAACAGAAAGTTTTTGGTATTTAGAAAACATGAGCAAAATAAAAGTGAAGATTAGTATTGATGATAAAATTGATTTTGCTTCAGATAACAAAAGAATATCAATACTATTAAATAACTTTATTTCAAATGCGATTAAATACCACGACGTAAGTAAAAAGGAACCATCAATATGGATTACTATAAAAACTTCTAAAAAAGAAGCAATAATTGAGATAAAAGACAATGGCCTAGGAATGGCAGAAGAACAATTAGATAAAATTTTTGATATGTTCTACAGAATATCTTCTCAAATAATGGGTTCTGGTATTGGTTTATTCATCGTAAAAGAAGTGCTAGGAAAATTAAATGGTACAATAGAGGTGAATTCTGTATTAGGAGTAGGTTCAACGTTTACATTAAAAATACCGAATGGATTTGATAAGTAATAAAATGAATGAAGAAATAAAAGTGCTGTTAATAGACGACTCGGATGTTGACAATTTTATAAATAAGGCTATAGTTTCAAAAGAAAAGTGTGTTTCGCAGATTATCACTAAAAATTCCGGCTTAGATGCTTTGGAATTTTTGAGTAGTATATTAAGCCAGCCAGAATCTTATCCAGATTTTATTTTTCTAGACATTAGAATGCCAGAAATGACCGGTTTTGAATTCTTAGAAGAATACGTGAAATTGCCAAAGACCCTAACCAACCATTCTAAAATTTATATTTTAAGTTCATCAATGGATCCTTTAGATAATGAAAAGGGGGCGAACTATAGTGTTGTTAAAGGACACTTAACTAAACCCCTCGCTCATCACAACATCACTGATATATTATTCGCAGATTTTTAAAAAACCCGTTGCATACCCTTTTTTGGCATTTTTATGCCCTTAAAAATGGCCTTGTTTTATTGTACTTTGTGTTTTTTTATCATCCCTAAATGATAATATATTCATAATAAACCCATGGTTTAGTCCACATTTATTATTTTGCCCTTTATGAAAATTTATCCTGTTGAAACTGGAAATTTTAAATTGGATGGTGGTGCCATGTTCGGCGTTGTTCCTAAAACCATTTGGCAGAGAACAAATCCTGCAGACAGTAATAATTTAATAGACATTGCCGCCCGTAGTTTATTAATTGAAGATGGTGATCGACTTATATTAGTTGATACAGGCATGGGAGACAAACAATCAGATAAATTTTTTGGTTATTACTATCGTTGGGGAGATTTTACCCTAGATACGTCGCTAAAAAAACATGGTTTTCATAGAGATGACATTACCGATGTTTTTTTGACTCACTTGCATTTCGACCATTGTGGCGGTGCCATACAGTGGAACAAAGATAGAAGTGGTTATGAACCTGCCTTTAAAAATGCCAAATTTTGGACAAATGAAAAACATTGGAAATGGGCAACAGAACCAAACCCTAGAGAGAAAGCTTCCTTTTTAAAAGAAAACCTCATCCCCATGCAAGAGAGTGGTCAATTAACTTTTATTGAGCATACAAGTGAAAATTTCCTTCATAATAGCCCATTAGGTTTTGACATACGCTTCGTAGATGGTCATACCGAAAAACAAATGCTGCCCCAATTTTCTTATAAAGGAAAGATTATTGCATATGTAGCAGACCTTATACCAACCGTTGGGCATATTCCATTACCCTACGTAATCGGTTATGACACAAGACCTTTAATTACCATGACAGAAAAAGAATTATTCTTAAATGATGCAGTGGAAAATAACTATTATCTATTTTTTGAACATGACGCACATAATCAACTATGTACCTTAAAACATACCGAAAAAGGTGTTCGATTGAATCAAGTTTATTCTTTTGATGAAATCTTCAATTAACTTTACACTACCATACATTAACTAATAAATCATTTATATTAAAGTTCCCATTTATGACAAATACATATTTAAAATCATTATTTGCTCTTTCAATTGTTGCATTACTAACCAGTTGTGGTAGTACGAGTTCGGCAACAGGCGGGGGCGGACTAATTCTCACTCCCGTTGAGAATATCGATACTACCCCATTAAAAATAGCCGACCTCACTACTAGTGAAAAGAATAACTGGGGTCATTTAGATTTGGTAGCAGACACCATACCAGGAATGAGTGTTGACAAAGCATACGATGAAATTATAAAAAACAGAAAAGGAACTAAAATTATTGTAGCAGTTCTTGATTCTGGTATTGATTTAAACCATGAAGATCTTAAAGATGTTTTATGGACTAATACCAAAGAAAAAGCAGGAAACAATAAAGATGATGATGGTAATGGCTATATTGATGATATTCATGGTTACAACTTCTTAGGAGAATCATACAATGAACAATTAGAGTACGTTCGTATGTTGCGTTTAAACATTGGCGATGCAGCAACACTTTCTAAAGCAAAAACAAAGTTAGATGCAAAATATAACGAGGCATTACAGGGCAAACAGCAATACGAACAAATATTACAAGCGGTAAAAAATGCAGACGCAGATGTTAAAAAATATTTGAAGAAAGATTCATATACTAAGGCAGATTTGGCAGGCATAAAGGCAACTGATGAAGCTATGCAACGAAACATTGCCATTCTTAATCAAATGTTTAGTATTAAGGACTCTATTCCTGAAGTTTTAAAGGAATTAAATGAGGGCGTTAAATATTATACCGAGCAACTCAACTACAAC
>CAXBIJ010000133.1:0-9474 GCA_963975675.1 uncultured Maribacter sp.
ACCCAATCATACAAACAGGTATGAGAGATGGCTTTTTAAGCATGGGCCACGGTAGAGCTTTAGTAAATATTGATAAAAAGCAAGACCAAATTGCTCTTTATGAAAAAATCATAAGCGATAGCCTTTCAGTTAGAGAAACAGAAAGTGCTGTTAAAGCTTATCATACTGAAGATACTATACCTAAAGAAATAAAGAAGCCGGTTCAAAATGACCCTGCTGTTTTTGTTCGAAAGGGAATCAAAGAACTTACTGATGCTTTATCGGTTAAAGTAGATATAAAGTCTTCTGATAATTCAAAAGGTAAAATCACTATTCCTTTTAAATCTCAAGAGGAGTTCGACCGTATCAAAAAATTGATAACAGGTGCGTAGTTATATCACTTTATTAATTAGCATTCTATTTTCTATACATTCTTGCTTTTCTCAAGAAGAGCAAGAAACAGTTCCTATGGTAGAAACTGATAGCATATCATCTACTCTTGCAGAACAAGGAATTATAATAAAAGACTCCGTCTCATTTAAAAAGTCTAAAAAAGAATTTAATCCGCTTGCGCCAAGTAAAGCGGCTTTTTATTCTGCCATATTACCAGGAATGGGACAGGCATACAACAAGAGATATTGGAAAGTGCCTATAGTATGGGGGGCAATCGGTGGTAGTATCTACATGTACACTTTTAATAATGACAGTTATCAACGTTTTCGAACTGCTTTTAAACGAAGACAAGCTGGTTTTACCGACGATGAATTTTATGATTTAAATAATGGTATTCTTCCATCTTTAGATGTTGATGATCTAGAATACCAGCAAGAACGATTTCAAAGAGATCGAGATTTATGGTTGGTGGTCGCTATTGGAATGTATGCGCTTAATATTGTAGATGCAAATGTAGATGCACACTTAAAGCAATTCAATATTGATGACGACCTTAGTATAGATTTTGAACCATATTTTGATTTAAATCAGGTAACTAACAGTCCGAATTACGGTATGGCTGTAATTATAAAATTTTAAGAATGAGAATTGCACTTTTCGGATACGGAAAAATGGGTCAAATGATAGAGCAGATTGCACTAAATCGAGGTCATGAAATCGTTGCCAAAATTGATGAACATACACAAAATATCGATTTTAGTTCTATGGATGTTGCTATAGATTTTAGTATGCCCGAAGCGGCTTTCAGCAATATTACTAAGTGCCTCGAAAACAACGTTCCAATTATATCTGGCACAACAGGCTGGTTAGATAAGTATCAAGATGCCGTTACATTGTGTAAAAGTAAAAATGGAGCTTTTATCTACGCATCTAATTTTAGCCTTGGAGTAAACATCTTTTTTGAGTTAAATAATTATTTAGCCAAAATGATGCAGAACTTACCAGAATATAAAGTCACTTTAGAAGAAATACATCATACACAAAAGTTAGATGCACCAAGTGGTACTGCGATTACTTTGGCAGAAGGAGTGATATCAAACTCTGAATACACCCAATGGAAATTAGATGATGATTCTAATAACTCATTACCCATAACTTCAAAAAGAATAGGTAAAACCCCGGGCACCCATACTGTAAACTATAACAATGTTGTAGATAGTATTGAAATAAAACATATAGCCCACAATAGAGAAGGATTTGCATTAGGAGCAGTAACTGCAGCTGAATGGATTATTGGCAAAGCCGGTATTTTTTCTATGCGCGATGTGTTAAACCTTGGTTAAAATACGTAACAATAATCAAACTTAAAGACTGATGAATTATTGCTATTTAAAATAATTTCAAAAAAGATTCATATTATTTTTATAAAAAAACAAAGCTCATGAATGCCACTCAATGGATTATTTTCATTTTACTTGTACAAGTAATACACTTTTTAGGTACTTGGAAATTATATGCAAAAGCTGGTAGAAAAGCTTGGGAAGCAGCCATACCGGTTTATAATGCCATCGTATTGATGCAAATTATAAATAGGCCTAAATGGTGGGTAATTCTATTATTCATCCCAATCATTAATTTATTGATGTTTCCTGTAATCTGGGTTGAAACAATTAGAAGTTTTGGTCGTAATAGCACTTTAGAAACGTGGCTTGTAGTCTTTACCCTTGGCCTTTATATTTATTATGTCAATTATTCTTTAGAGGTCACTTATATACAAGACAGAAGTCTACAGCCTAAAACTGCCATGGGCGAATGGGTAAGTTCTATATTATTTGCAATTGTAGCAGCTACTTTGGTTCATACTTATTTCATTCAACCTTACGTAATACCAACAGGGTCTTTAGAACGTACTTTAAGAGTAGGCGATTTTCTTTTCGTAAGTAAATTTCACTATGGTGCAAGAACACCAATGACCACCATTGCCGCACCAATGGTTCATGATACACTTCCTGTTTTAGGAGTTCCATCATATTTAAAAAAGCCGCAGCTACCCTATTTCAGACTTCCTGGTTTCACCAAAGTCGAGCGAAATGATATTGTAGTTTTTAGCTGGCCTGCAGATACGGTTCGTGTATTCTTTAAAAAAGAAAAAGGTGTAGATAAACCTATTGACAAAAAATCGAATTATGTTAAGCGTTGTGTTGGTATACCTGGTGATTCTTTAGAAGTTCGAAATGGTTATGTATTCATTAATGGGAAGCAATTAGAATTGCCTGGAAGTGCTAAACCACAATTTGATTATAGGGTCTATAGTTCTAAAGGTGTTTCCTCAAGAACTCTAGATGCATTAGGCATTACAGACTTTACCAGAAAATATTTATCTAGTCCCCTAAATCAAGAGCAGGTAAACGGAATACGAAATTATCTATTAGGTTACAATCAAGCTGAAAATGGTCAAATAGAACTGTATACAAAAGGTTCTGGCATACCAGCCAAAGTCATTTCGAAATATAGATTATCACTGAAAGAAATTACAGATCGTGAACGTACAGTACCTTTAACCGCTGATATGGTTAAAATACTTAAAGCCGACCCTAGGATTGATTCCGTAATTCAAAATATAGCTGAAAAAGAAAGAAGAGGAGTAAATTTATTTCCTCAAAGCCCTGATTATCCTTGGAATTACAGTCAGATGGGACCGATATATATTCCTCGAAAAGGCCAAACTGTAGACTTGAATCTTAAAGTTTTACCGCTTTATAAAAAGATTATAAGAGAATACGAAAAAAATGAAATTTCCGTCTCAGGTAATCAGATACTCATTAACGAGAAACCAGCTACTACATATACTTTTAAACAGGATTATTATTGGATGATGGGTGATAACAGAGATCATTCTGAAGATAGTAGAGCTTGGGGGTATGTACCTGAAAATCATATTGTAGGTACCCCAATTTTCATTTGGATGAGTTTCGATAATTTCACTGAAGGCATTAGCCACTGGAGACCTAGATGGGACCGTATCTTTACTACCGTAAATGGTGAAGGTGAACCACAATCTTATTTCAAGTATTTCATGATTTTATTGGTTGCTTATTTCGTTGGAAACTGGTTTTGGAAACGAAACAAAGCTAAGAAGTAGATTTAGCACCCTAAACTTTAAAACCTAACAGATGAAACTAATTCATCCATCTTATTTTCCGAACATTCTTACATTCAGTTATATTATGCACCATGATATCTGTTGGGAGGTTGAAGACAATTACCAAAAACAGACATTTAGGAACCGAACCTATATTGGCAATGACCGAGGTAAACATATATTAAGTATACCGATTGTACATGTAGGCTCAGCCAACGGAAGACAAAAATATAAAGATGTTACTATTGACAATTCGTATCCTTGGCAAAGACAACATTGGCGCACATTAGAAACAGCGTATAGAACATCACCCTTCTTTGAGTTCTATGAAGATGACATAAAACCATTATACACAAAAACTTTTGTAAGTTTACTGGACTTTAATCTTAAGTCCATAGAAACTATTTTCGAGTGCCTTCAATTAGAAATGCCACAGGTAAAAACGAAAAATTTTGAAGTTGTGCCTGTTGACCGTGAAGACTATAGGTCTCTGATTAGTGCCAAATTAAAACCTCGATTAGATATAGAACCTTATATTCAAGTATTTGGTGATCGCCATGGCTTTATACCTAATTTAAGCATCTTAGACTTACTATTTAATGTTGGCCCTAACACTATAGATTACCTAAATCACAATTTCATTATACCCACCAATGGTTAGGTTTATAGCTCATTATGGTATTCATTTTATCCTACCAATCTTTATAGCTTATTATTTTTATAAGGAAAATCGATTTTGGGTATGCATTCTATTATTATTAGGTATAATTATAGATGTAGATCATGTAATAGCCAACCCAATGTTCGACCCAAATCGTTGTAGTATTAATTTTCACCCGCTTCATAGCTATTGGGCAATTGCAGTTTATTTAATTCTATTTATATTCAAAAAAACAAGAGTAATCGGCTTGGCCTTATTACTACATATAGTAGCAGATACGGTAGATTGTCTTTTTATTCGGTCGGAATTTTAATCGTCGCCATGATAGGCTCATGGTCAGAGAGCTTAATATTAAAATTCTTATGAGATTGCACTTCAAAAGATGGGTCCACTAGAATAAAGTCAATCCTAAATGGAAATTTCCAGAAATTAATAGTTTTTCCATAACCTCTACCCTTCTCCAAAAAACTATCTTTTAGATTACCTTTAATAGTAAAATATGAATTTGAGAATTGCGTATTATTAAAGTCCCCACAAACAATTTTTTTATAAGGACTATTATTCATATGCTCCCTAACAATAGCAGACTGCTCTTGCTGCTTGGCAAAAGAATGCCTTAATCTACCAAACAATCTATCAGAACGTTCACTCTTAATATTATATGGTCTTATACTTAACGATTCCAAATGTAAATTATAAATTCGTAGGGTATCATTATTGTACTTTATATCCACATAAACTGCACTATTTAAAGTTTCTGGAAATTCTAGTAATCCTTTATGTACAATTTTGTATTTAGAGTACACTGCTTGAATCACCCTATTATTATCATACTCAAAATCAACATACTTATACGGGTATTCTTCAAAATAATGAGACCTTATTTTTCTATTATCAAACTCTTGAAAACAAATAATATCTGGATTTTCTTGTTCGATAAATTTCACTATAGTGTCACCAGCTCTACTTTCCCATTCGTCCTCTTTACCTCTAAAACCCAAACTATTAAAACTCATAATAGTTATAGAGTCTTCATTATTAATAGACTTATTAATTGAGTTAAAACCAATAAACGTGCCCAATGTCAAATAACCATAAACCAAAATTGATAGGGAGAGTAGAAAATAAAATTTCTTACGTAATAACCAATATATAAAGAATAAGATATTTACAAAAACCAATAAAGGCACTGCTAAACTAACGAATGCCAAACTAGCCGATGAAGTATATGGGATTATACATGCAAGTAATAAACAAAAAGAGAAAATCATGTTTAATAGCAACATGATTTTTGAGAAAAAAGAGTGTTTTTTCATCTTGCTCAGTTCTCTTTACCTGCTTTGAACAGAAAGTCTTTTTCTACTTTAGAAAGGCTTTCATAACCAGACTTACTTATTTTATCAAGTATAGCATCAATCTTTTTTTGATGGGTCTTTTTATCATAATCTACCGCAGAAGAAGTGCTGCTACTTGCCTGTTTATTTTTATAAACAGTTTTCATGGGAGCTTTCTTTTGTGAGCCTTTAAATAGATTTGCAATACTGTCTATAAACTTAGAGAAACCAGAGCCTATGTCATTTCCTTTAAGTAATTGGCTCGCGTATAAATAACCTAAGAAAGCACCTCCTAAGTGCGCTAAATGCCCTCCAGAATTACTAATGGGCAATTGAACTAAATCTGATAAAACAACAACCGCTCCTACCATCCAAAGTTTTACATTGAAAAAAATAATTCTTACTTCTTGATTCGGCAGATAAGTACATATAAATATTAAAACTGCACTTGCACCGGCAGAAGCTCCTATTAGAAATGCATTGGTGTTAAAAAAAGCAGGAAAGATGTTGTAGCCTAAAACGAAGAACAATCCTCCTAATATGACACCAAGTATATAAACGTTCAAAAAACGTTTCGTATCAAACAGGTTAAGGAAGATTTTCCCAACAAAATATATCATTAGCATATTCCAAAATAGATGCCCAATTCCACCATGAAAAAAGGAATAGGTAATAATCGACCATGGCTGAAATGCAATATCAACGATATCATTTGGCAATTCGAACCACTGTACAATGCTGTTTTTAGGTATACCCAATAAAAAAGGCACCAAAGCATTTACAATAAAAACCAAAACGTTTACCGCAATTAGCTTCTCTGCAATATTTAACCTGCTAAACTGATATTTTAAATCGGGTTGAGCCATTTCTTAATTCCACCTATTTTTATTAAACTGATTTTTTTTCCAATACCACATCATTAAGAATCCGAAGAGTGCTCCACCAACATGGGCAAAGTGCGCAATTCCTTGTCCGAATAAACTATACCCCGTTACACCAGAAAATAAATCTAAAGCGATAAGAACCGGAATAAAGAACTTTGCTTTTATCGGTACTGGCAGAAATATAAGAAATAGTTCGCTGTTCGGATATGACATACCAAATGCGACAAGGATACCATAAATAGCACCAGAAGCACCTACCACCGGGGTATTAAATGCTCCTAGAAAATTATCGATGGTTGCTTTACCTGCAATAGAATACCAATCTGTGTAGTATTGTCCGGTATTGATAATCTCTAAAATACTACTTTCTGTCAACCCCGATTCTATTAAGGCACTCATTCCAGCATTATAATAGTAATAGTTAACTCCAATATGAATTAGGGCTGCACCTAAGCCTGCGGATATATAAAAAAACAAAAATTTATTTCTACCCCACATTTGTTCTAATGGTGTGCCAAATGCCCACAAAGCATACATGTTGAATAATATGTGCATAAAGCCGCCATGCATAAACATATGCGTAATAATTTGCCAAATATAAAAATGCTCATTCTTTGGAAAATATAGCGAAAACCACTCATACATTTGTACACCATACATTTGTGTGGCAACAAAGAAAAGAACGTTTATTATAAGTAAGTGCTTTATCGTTTCAGTTAGTCTTCCCATTTAAATAAATTTTCGTTCAATATCATTCTCTGTGATTGTCATATATACTTTTTTATTAAACGGACTCAAGGTAGTTTCCTTACAGGCAAATAAATCATTTACCAATTTCACTTGAGAAAACTCATCTAACGTTTCACCAGTTTTTACTGATAGTGTTTTTGCTAATGTTTTTGCCAACATATCGCTTTGCGAAAAACTATCTCCAGGAACCTCTTGTTGAAAGTCAGAAATTAACTGCTCCATTATCATCTGCACTTCACTCTCTGCAACTAAAACAGGTACTCCCTTAATTTCTACCCCATCTTCAGCAACTTCACCAAATACAAAGCCAACGGTGCATAAATTCTCTTTAATTTCATTAAGAATACTAATCTCACTTGGCGAAAATAACAAGCTAAGCGGAAACAATAATTGCTGGCTAACAGCTTCTTTAATAGTTATATTTTTCAAGAATTTCTCGTAAAGAACCCGTTGATGCGCCCTACTCTGATTAATAACCACCATACCAGATTTTATCGTCGTTATAATATATTTTTTACGCAATTGAAAAGTAGTTGTGGTGTGTTCTACAACTTCTTGCCCTTCATCAAAAATACTACTATTTACAACTTCAGACTCAAATTCTAAATTACTATGATTATTGCCCTCTATGGAAATATCCATTCCTGAATACAGGTTTTCCCAACCTTCAACTTTAGGTTTAGAATAGTTACTGGTAGAATTACCTCTCGACGTTTTAACAGCCTCAAACGGATTGAATGAGGAATCAACAACTACTTGAGGTATACCTACTTCTTTATTTTTATAAGCATACGGAGTATCTAAATTCTGATCTTGTTCAAAATCTAAAGCAGGGGTAACGTTAAATTGACCTAAGCTATGTTTAACTGTAGACTTGAGCATAGCATACAAGGTATGCTCATCATCAAATTTAACTTCTGTTTTAGTTGGATGAATATTAATATCTATAGTACCTGGGTCAACTTCTAATTTTAGAAAATAACCTGGGTGAGTTCCAGGACGAATTAGCCCTTCAAAAGCACCTAATATAGCATGATGTAAATACGGACTCTTAATAAACCGATCATTGGCAAAGAAAAACTGTTCACCTCTACTCTTTTTGGCAAACTCAGGCTTTTGTATGTATCCTGATATTTTGACAACTTGAGTTTCTTCATTAACAGGCACCAATTTTTCGTCTGTTTTTCTTCCGAAAATCTGAACAATTCGCTTTCTAAAATCATTAGCCGGTAATTGAAAAACATCACTACCATTATTATAGAAATTGAACGCTACTTGAGGGTGTGCTAATGAAATTCTATGAAACTCATCGGTAATATGTCTAAATTCAACTTGGTCAGATTTTAAAAAATTACGTCGGGCCGGAATATTAAAAAATAAATTTTTAACCAACATTGAAGTTCCTTTCGGTGCAACAACAACTTCTTGGGTAACCACTTTGCTCCCCTCCATTTTTATTCGCGTACCAATTTCATCCTCTTCTGTTCTAGTCAACATTTCAACATGCGCAATTGCAGCGATAGAAGCCAATGCTTCACCTCTAAATCCTTTGGTATGTAAATTAAATAGGTCTTCTGCCTTTTGAATTTTAGAGGTAGCATGCCGTTCAAAACTCAACCGTGCATCGGTACCACTCATACCCTTACCATTGTCGACAATCTGAATCAATGTTTTACCGCCATCCTTTACAATTAATTGAATTTCGGTTGCACCGGCATCTATAGCATTTTCCAGTAATTCTTTTACCACAGAAGAAGGTCGCTGAACCACTTCACCAGCAGCAATTTGATTTGCTACATGATCTGGTAATAACTTAATAATATCAGCCATTATGAAGAAAAGAATATTGAAAGGTCAAAATCAATTATATAGAGGAAAATTAGTACTAAAACAGCTAAAATAACGAGCATCCTAATCTTAAGATTACGATCTCCTTTTCTTTTAGCGTCTTCTAAAGCACGATTGATTTTTCTTTTTAATCCGCGAGATGAGTCTAATGTGCTACGAAATTGGTCAAACTTGGGTTCCATTTTAAAAGGGTTGCCTTTACCCTTACCATCATAGTATCTAGGATTATAATCGAATTGCCTATTTTTTCGTAACCGCGTTATTTTACTCAACATCCCCATAGTACCAAAGTTACTTAAAATAGAAAAACAGGGCATAGAACGAATGCCAAAATTTGTTAACAGCTGCAGTAAACCTATACTATAATTAGGTTTTTCAAATAATTAGAAATAAAAATGGTGATTACTTTTTACCTAGTACGGCCATTTTAATAGCAGCAATTGCAGCTTCAGTTAAGCCACCAGTGAAATAAGCAGCAACAGC
>CAXBIJ010000134.1:0-9377 GCA_963975675.1 uncultured Maribacter sp.
TGTTGGCGAGTGGAATACTACTAGAATTATATTTACTCCCGAGCAGGTTGAGCACTGGCTGAACGGGAAAAAAGTAGTATCTTTTGTACCATGGGATGAAGCTTGGTACGAGAAAAAAAATTCGGATAAATGGAAAAACAGTAAAGATTACGGTAAGTTTAAAACCGGCTATATAGGATTTCAAGATCATTCTAGTCCAATCTGGTTTCGAAATATAAAAATCAAAAAACTATAACAACCACACCAATGAACAAAAGAGATTTTATAAAAAGCGCAGCGGCCCTGTCCACATTTGTTTTATTACCATCCGGATTATGGTCATGCAAAAAAGAAGTGAAAAAATTAACCAGATTACGAACTGCACATATTGGGGTTGGTAATATGGGAGCTGAAGACTTAAAAGCAATTTCATCCCATAGTAAGGTAGATGTTACGGTTTTATGTGATGTAGACGCTAATAATTTGGCAGCAGCAAAAGAACTGCACCCAAATGCAAAAACATACACCGATTATAGAGTTATGCTTAAGGAAATGGGTGATGAAATAGATGCAGTGATAGTATCAACTCCAGACCACACTCACGCACCCGCATCGATGATGGCTATGGAAATGGATAAACCAGTCTATTGTCAAAAACCACTAACACATTATGTGTCAGAGGCTAGGGCCATGAATAAATTAGCAACAGATAAAGGTTTGGTTACCCAAATGGGTATTCAAGTTCATTCATTTTACGACTATAAATTAGCAACACTATTAATACAATCTGGTATTATTGGCAAAGTACATACCGTAAGAGCATGGTCACCTAAAGATTGGGGATATGATGGGCCTGAGCCAACAGGACAAGATCCAATTCCTGAATCATTAGATTGGAATTTATGGCTAGGTACATCAGCCGAAAGACCGTACAAAGAAGGTTTTTATCATCCAGGAAATTGGAGGAAATTAGTTGATTACGGTTGCGGCACTTTAGGTGATATGGGGGTTCATATTTTTGACACACCTTATAACGCGCTCGATTTACAAGTTCCGATGACCATTAAAAATGAATGCAGAGAACCAAATGGATTCGGATTTCCACAAAATAATATAGTTACCTACGAATTTCCACAAACTAATTACACTACAGAAACCTTGAAATGGGTCTGGTATGATGGTCCAGGTGCACCACAAGACCACGAAGATTTAAAACTTCCAGGTGCAGACGAAATGGAATCCTCAACTGACGCTACCGAAGATTCTATGGAAGACAAAATGTCTTTAGAAACCAAAACAGCAAGTGAAGGAACCTTGCCAGACCAAGGCGCCATGTTTATAGGCGAAAAAGGCAGACTGTTATTACCGCATTTTATGCAGTTACCAAAGAAAATTGTTGATGGAAAATATGTAGATATTTCAGCTGAAATTGAAGCAGTCGAAAAAGCCAATAACATGGGTAAACCTATTCGTGATTATGATTCTGAAGGGCCTAAACATTATCATCAATTTGTGGATGCCTGCTTGGGTGACGATGAAACAACAGCTCCTTTTTCATATGCATCAAGACTAACAGAAACAATACTTCTTGGTGTAATAGCCGGCAGATTCCCTAATCAAGTTTTACACTGGGATAGTGAAAATGCTAAATTCGCTGAAGATGAAGCAAATGTTTATTTAGAAGGCGATTATAGAAATTTCTAAATCACATTTTTAATATCACAAAAACCACTTTCGAGTGGTTTTTTTAAATCTATATTTAAGGAAGAAATTAATTAACCCACCAACCTCGACGATGAAAGAAATCTTCAAAAAACCTTTTAGATTCGCTTTACTATTAATTTCAATACTAGTTATTCATAGTTGCACGAAGAACAAAGAACCATTAGTAGTAGTAAAGCCACATTCTTCCATTGTATTAATTGGAAATAATTTAGGATCTAGAATGTTGAATTTCGGCACATTTGAAACTGAAATGCAATTACGTTATCCTACAGATTCATTGATAATTAGAAACATGTGCGATGGTGGTGATACCCCAGGGTTTAGACCTCATTCTGGTAGAGTTTCACCTTGGGCTTTCCCAGGTGCTGAAAAATTTCAAACCGAGTTAGCACAAAATTCTGGAAGTGAAGGTGTTTTTGAAACGCCTGATGAATGGTTATCACAATTACAAGCCGATATCATATTAGGGTTTTTCGGATACAACGAATCCTTTGAAGGGCCACATGGTCTAGAAAACTATAAGGCAGAATTAAATGCTTTCATTAAACACTCCTTAAAACAAAAATATAATGAATCCACACCACCTCAATTAATAATTGTTTCCCCTATCACTTTTGAAGATATTTCTGACCATGTAGATGTACCAAATGGTGAAAATGCGAATCAGAATCTCAAATTGTATTCAGAGGCCATGAAAGAAGTTTGTTTAGCAAATAACATTCCCTTCATAAATGCATTTCAAGCATCAAAGAATTGGTACGATACAGATAACAATGACCTTACCATAGATGGTTCACAATTGAACAAAGAAGGATATGAAAAATTTGGCCAATTCTTAGCAGATGAACTAACCGGTAAAAAAAAGGTATCATCGGCAGCGAAAAGACTAGCCGTTAACGAAGCTATTAAAGAAAAAAACTTCTATTGGCATAATGATTATAAAATTCCGAACGGAGTACACGTTTTTGGAAGACGCCATGCACCTTATGGTCCAGACAATTACCCATATGAAATAAAGAAAACAAGAGAACTTACTGCCATACGCGATTCAATGATTTGGGCAACGGTACAAAACAAGTCGTATGATGTAGTTTCAGCAGATGCATTGACGAGTTCGTTACCACCCGTAGCAACCAACTATAATCTTGGTAATAAGGAATCAATTTTACAATATAAATATGGAGATGAAGCTCTAAAAACGTTGACAGTACCTAAAGGTTATAAAGTTTCTCTTTTTGCTTCAGAGAAAGAATTTCCAGATTTGGCCAATCCTGCACAAATTTCTTTTGACAATAAAGGTCGTTTATGGGTAGCAACGCTCCCCTCCTATCCACACTACAAACCCGGAGACCCAAAACCTAATGATAAAATTATTATTTTAGAAGACACGGATAATGACGGAAAGGCGGATAAGAAAATAGTGTTTGCTGATAAATTGCATTTACCTATCGGATTTGAATTTGCACCTGAAGGCGTTTATGTTAGTCAAGGCACAAATCTAAAATTATACACAGATACCGATGGTGATGACAAAGCCGACAAAGTAGAAATTGTACTTAGTGGATTTGATGACCATGACACGCACCATGCTATTTCTGCATTTTGCGCAGATCCTTCTGGGGCGTTTTATATGTCAGAAGGTATTTTTCTTCATACTAATGTTGAGACCTCCTATGGCCCTGTTAGAGCTACTAATGGAGGATTTTACAGATACAATCCACAGCGAAAACAATTAGAACGCACATTACAAGTTGCAATACCCAATCCGTGGGGAATAGCTTTTGACGAATGGGGCCAAGATTTCTTTTTACATACTTCAGGACCAAAGGTAAACTGGATGATGCCAAGTTCTTTAAAACCTATTTATGGAATATCCTCTCCTTTAACTGAAGAGCTTATTGAAGAAGCCCATCGAGTTCGACCTACTTCTGGCATGGAATTTATTTCTAGTAGCCATTTTCCCGATGAAGTTCAAGGTGATATGCTTTTAGCTAATTCTATTGGATTTTTAGGCCTTAAGCAACATCAAATGATGGAAGATGGAACAGGTTATACTTCTAAACATCGCCAAGATTTAATTACTAGCAATGACCCGAATTTTAGACCCGTAGAAATGGAATTCGCTCCTGATGGCTCTCTCTACATTGTTGATTGGCATAATGTTTTAATTGGGCATATGCAACATAATGCTCGAGATCCATTACGAGATCATGTTCATGGTAGAATATACAGAATTACATATCCTTCTAGGCCGTTAGTAAAACCTGCAAAAATAGATGGTGCCTCTATTGAGCAATTATTTGAGAATTTGAAATTACCAGAATATAGAACTCGATATAGAACACGTCGTGAATTGAGAGGAAGAAATAGTGATGAAGTTTTAACTGCTTTGAGAATTTGGGTTTCAAATCTTGACACATCTGCTTCTAAATATGACCACAATCGTCTTGAAGCTTTATGGGTAACATGGGGTATGAATAAAGTTGATGCTAATCTATTAGAAGCTTTGTTAAAATCAGATGACCATAAAGTACGTGCTGCCGCAGTGCGCGTATTGCGTTATATGGGTCATCAATTAAATAATTCATTAGACCTATTAAAAGTAGCTGCTTCAGATATACATGGCAGAGTAAGACTTGAGGCAATTACAGCAGCATCATGGCTACCTAAATCTCAAGGAATGGAGATATTGGAAGTTGCAAGAAAACACCCTTTGGATGAATGGATGCAAGATTCTTTCAATTTTGCCGAAACAAGATTGACCGGTAATTTCTTAGAAAAGGCAGATGAAAAAATATTAGCCTCACATTTAAAAGGTGCCGAACTTGAGGTTTTTGCAAAAGGAAAGAAAATATACGAGACAGAAGGTTATTGTATTACCTGTCATCAAGAAGGTGGTACTGGTTTACAAAAAGCAGGATACCCAACCTTAGTAGGTCAAGAATGGGTTCTGGGAGATGAAGAAAGGTTAATAAAATTAGCCCTTCACGGCCTTTATGGCCCAATGAATATTATGGGAAACCACTACGAAGGTCAGGTACCTATGATGGCATTTAAGGGACTATTGAAAGATGATGAAATTGCTGCTGTTCTTACCTATGCAAGAAATGCCTTTGGCAACAAGGCATCAGTAATTAATCCGGAGCAAGTGAAACAAGTTCGAGAAGCGACTAAAGACCGTAATGGTTTTTACACCCCAGAAGAATTATTGAAAGAACATCCAATGAAATAATCAACCACTTATGAAAAACCCAAGAATAAATTTTAAATACGTTTTCATATTTTTCACTTCCATCCTTATTTCTTGTGGCGAAAAGGCAAAAGAGAAAGTAGCAAATAAAGAAGATAGCAACAATCCACCTCATATAGTTTTCGTGACTGGCGAAGAGGAATACAGGTCTGAAGAATCTTTTCCGATGTTGGCAAAACTAGCAAAACGAGAACTTGGTGCCAAGGTGACTGTGGTTTACTCTTTAGATAGCTTAGGGTTTATTAACCCAAACAGAACGGACCATATTTCAGGATTAGAAGCCTTAGAAACAGCAGATTTAATGGTGATATTCACAAGGTTTAGAAACCTGCCAAAAAACGAACGAGATTATATTACCAGTTATGCAGAATCTGGAAAACCTATGGTTGGTTTTAGAACAACAACTCATGCCTTTAAATATGATAACGATTCAACTTTGGTTGAATTTAATGAAGAATGGCCTGCAAAAGTATTCGGCCAACAATGGATAACCCACCATGGTCACTTTGATGATGGCAAATTTCCGGTTACAAATATCTCTATTGTAGAAAGTCAAGCTGAAAATCCTATATTGAACGGATTTGAAAAATTTGAAGCATACTCTTGGCTGTATCATGTTGATGGTGGAGATTGGAAACTTCAAGGCGATAGCGAACCTATATTGATGGGGCATTCGACAAAGTCACAACATGAAATTGACGGAGACCTTGATAAATTTTCTTTAGACAACCCCGTAGCTTGGACAAAGAGTTATACTGGTGCCTCAGGAAATAAAGCACGAGTATTCTTTACAACTTTAGGCCACCCTTATGATTTTAAAATGCCTGTGGTACGTAAGATAGCCATGAATGGAATTTATTGGGCCTTAGGAAAAGAAGGCGAAATTCCTGAAGATGGTGTAAACGTAACTTTAGACGAACCATTTTTGCCAAACAATTCTGGTTTCGGACAAAAATTTAAAAAGAACCAGAAACCAACACCAATACAATAGCTCTTTACTAAATGTATGCTAATAGTGTTATTCGCTCTTTTAAAATGTTCTATTTTTGAAAAAAAAGTAGATTGAAAACCATTTGCGCATCCTTTCTTTTATTTTTTGGTTTCTCATTATTGGGTCAAACCCAAGAAAAAGGTATTGAAAAAGAATCAAAACAAATTAATATAGTTTATGGTGCCAACTTCACTAAAAATGAAGTTGAATATCCTGGTGCCTCTATTTTCAGTAAAGATGACCGTCAGGTTCAATTCGAACATCAAGGTGCTGACCTTTGGTGCGATGTTGCCATTTATTACCAAAAAGACAACCGTTTAGAAGCCATAGGAAATGTCATACTAAAGCAAGGAGATTCTGTTCAGATGACCAGTAAAAAAATCAACTATTTGGGAGATGTAAAACTTGCTAAGGCATGGGGAAATGTAGTTTTGACGAATTCTGACATGACCTTGCGAACAGATACACTTCGTTTAGATCGTGAAAAACAAGAAGCCTATTATAAGGATAACGGTACTGTTATAGATTCCTCAAATACCTTGACCAGTAAAATTGGCAAGTATTTTATGGAGTTAAAAAAATATCAGTTTTTAGATAGCGTACATGTTCAAAATCCTGAATACACTCTAGACTCAGAACAATTGGATTACTATACCAACTCAAAAAATGCCTACATGTATGGCCCATCTACCATTAACGGTAAGACCTATAAAATTTATTGTGAAAGAGGATTTTATGATACAAAAGTAGAAAGCGGTTATGGAATAAAGAATACGCGTATAGACTACAACAATCGAATTATAGAGGGAGATAGCGTATATTTTAATAAAGCGAATGAGTTTGCTTCAGCAACAAATAACATCACCGTCACAGACACCATAAATAATGGAATTATTAGGGCCCATTATGCCGAGGTATATAAAGCTAAAGATTCTGTTTTCGCCACTAGAAGAGCCGTTTCTATTTCTGTGCAAGAGCGAGATTCACTTTACGTTCACGGTGACACCCTTATGGTTACAGGAAAACCAGAAGACCGTCTGCTTAGAGCATTCAGAAATGCCAAGTTTTACAAAACAGATTTAAGTGGAAAGTGTGATAGTATACATTCTGAACAGAAGACAGGTATTACGCAACTCATAAAGAATCCGATTATTTGGAATGGCGCAAATCAAATGACTGGCGATAGCATTCATTTAAAATCGAATTTAGAAACCGAAAAGTTAGACTCTTTAAAAGTACTGGAAAATGCTTTTATAATTTCTCTAGATAGTGTCAGCATGACAGGGTACAACCAAGCTAAGGGAATAAATTTATTTGGTCAGTTTATAGAAAATGAGTTAAAAATCATTGACCTTATTCAAAATACCGAGGTGGTTTATTATATGTATAATGATGACGATGAACTTATAGGTATTGATAAAACAGTATGTAGTAAGATTCGAATTACTATGGCTGAAAATGATATTGAAGACCTAACTTTTTATACGGATCCTGACGGTGATATATTCCCAGAAAAAGACTTGCCAGAGAACAGTAGAATCTTAAAAGGGTTTGTGTGGCGTGGCGATGAACGTATTTTAACCAAAGATGATATTTTCGATGAGGATGATAATAATCTAGAACTGGTAGTTATAAAAGGAATCGACAACCCTATTGATATCGATGCAGAAGAACAGCAGCGTAGTCAAAATGAAACTGATCCAATTAACAACATAAAACCTAAGAATAAAGCTACAGGACCTAAAAAGTCTACTACCCTTAAAAAAGTGAAATAGAAATTTCACATGAAAAACGATTTTTTAAAATATCAAGCCCAAACATCACCATATCCTTTAGGTATGGAAGTTTCACATGCCAGTGGAAGCTACATTTATGATACTGAAGGTAATGCTCACTTAGACTTTGTTGCTGGTGTATCAGCCTGTACACTTGGCCATTGCCACCCAGAAGTGGTAACAGCCATAAAAAAGCAAGCAGAAAAATATATGCACGTTATGGTCTATGGTGAATATGCACAATCACCAGCTACCATTTACACTAAATTATTAGCAAAAAATTTACCAGAACCATTAGAGGTTACCTATTTGGTAAACTCAGGTACTGAGGCCATTGAAGGCGCATTAAAATTAGCACGTAGATATACCGGTCGTTCACAGATAATTGCAGCAAAAACAGCTTACCATGGTAATACAATGGGCAGTTTAAGTCTAATGGATTTCGAAGAACGAAAAAGTGTATTTAGACCATTACTCCCCGATATTTATCATATTAGATTTAATAACGAAGAAGATTTAGAGAAAATAACTAATAAAACAGCCTGTGTTATTTTAGAGACTATACAAGGTGGCGCGGGTTTTATTGTTCCTCAAAATGATTATTTAAAAAAGGTGAAAAAGCGCTGTTCAGAAATGGGCGCCCTTGTTATACTTGATGAAATACAACCAGGTTTTGGAAGAACAGGCAAGTTATTTTCCTTTGAACATTTCGATTGCGTTCCAGACATTTTGGTAATTGGTAAAGGAATGGCCTCTGGCCTACCTGTTGGAGCCTTTACGTCTAGTAAAGAAATTATGGAAACTTTAAGTGAAAACCCTAAAATGGGTCATATCACAACTTTTGGAGGCAATCCGGTTATTGCAGCATCTAGTTTAGCCACCTTACAAGTATTACTGAAAACTTCATTAATTGAAGACACCTTAAAAAAAGAAGCGCTATTTAAAGAACTATTGAAACATCCGAAGATCAAAGAAATTCGAGGCAAGGGATTAATGCTTGCTCTTATTATGGATTCTGCTGAAACAGCTAATGAATTGGTATTGCGCGCAAAAGAAGAAAAACTAATTTTATTTTGGCTCTTATTTGAAAATAAGGCGGTGAGAATATCACCCCCCTTAACTATTTCAAATGCCGAAATACGCAAAGGTTGTACAACCATTTTGAAGGTTTTAAATTATCTCTAATCCATCGTTGTTAACTAATTTGTTAATAATAAAGAATATAACAAAGGCTCAACACCCTAACAAACACTTACTTTTAATTATCTAGTAAAACTAAAAGTTTCTATGGCGTTAGAATCTAACGAGAGACCGGACAAGCCTATCACCAAATTCGAATCAATGTTAAAGACAGACGATGTCTACTTCTTTGATGCAGAAGATTTTGAGGATATTGTGCACCACTATTTAAATCATGGTAAAATCTCTTTGGCTAAAAAAGGGATAAAAATTGGTCTTCAACAACACCCTGGTTCCATAGAGTTGAAACTATTACTAGTTGAGGTGATGGTTTTTGAAAACCAAACAGAAAAAGCAGAAGTACTTTTAGACGAATTACAACTTTTAGATCATCAGAACGAAGAAATATATATACAACGAGCCAATATATATTCTAAACAAGATAATCATGAAGGGGCAGTAGAACTTTTACAAAGAG
>CAXBIJ010000135.1:0-9231 GCA_963975675.1 uncultured Maribacter sp.
AGAAAAAATGGAATTGATTCAAGGGTGAGACATCATCAAAACCCCTGGAACACTTATGCAAAACAATTTCAGATATTATTGGGGCAATTCGACGATATCAATAACAACGATTCAATTGTCGACCAGTCAATACGTGTTTTTAAAGAGCTTTCAAATAGTACAAACGAAATAACAGCAGTGTCTGTTGCTGAGTCTGAAACTATTGTAAAAGAACTTAAATTAAGTATTTCTAATATTGAAAAAATAGTAAGTAAGGAAGATATCAACCAAATAATTCACGCACTTGAAAAAATAGAAGCTAGTCTCGACACTCCAAAAAATTATCAAGAAAGCTTCACCCAATCTATTGCCGTTACATCTAATAACCTATCAAGAACTAATATTCCTGTAGCTACAGAAGGTGGTTTGCTTCTAGAAAAAAGAGTGGATTTTGGAAAATCGGCTAAAAAATGGTTGGATTTCAATATTCTACCAGAAGTAATAGCACTTTGGGATTATAAAGGAGATTTAATAGCATTTGCGAAACACAGTATTCTTAATCTAAAAGGGAGTCTGGTTGTTGCGAAAAATCAAGAAAATATTTCTGAGCTAAGTATAGATACACAGTCATTTAAAAGTATAGAAGAGACTTTTGATGCAAATTTAAAGGAGCAGAAGAAACTCTCTGAAACTATTTCTAAAAAGTTAAAAACGGAGTTTTTAGCAACAACAATTTATAATCAAGAGGAGTTTTTAGAAGTTTCGTTACAGAGTTCTCTTACTCAATATACCTCTGAAACTAACGATCGTTTCACTAATTGGATGGGGCGTTTAAAAGGATTTTTCGGCAATGTCAATACCGCCTATGATAAGGCAGTTTCTGTTAAATCTAACGATATGCTTGATGTAGCTACAGAATGTATTGCGCACCGAATGTTCAAAGAAGAAAATGCACAATATGATATGCTTTTTTTGAACAAAAGTTTTTTGGGTGACCATTTCTTAACACCAAGAACGAATGAGGAAATGGTTTTTGATAAGTGTCTTGCTCATTGGGATCAAGGCTTTCATAAGTCTATTTTAGTGGTAGGGGATGAACATAGTGGTAAATCAACTTTCATAAATAAAGCGGTTAAAAATAGATTGCGTAAAGAGATTATTGTGCTTGCTCCTGATAGTACTATTTCTTACCAAGGCAGAAAATTCAATACCACAAAAAATCTCAAAGAGGCTTTACAAGAAATTAAAAAGTCAAGATTCAATTCAAAACCTATTGTAATATTAGATGACTTAGAATTTTGGCAAGATAAATCACATGGTTTTTTAGATAACGTAAGGGCAGCTCTAAAGTTTATTGAATCTGAATCAGATGATATTTTGTTGATAATTTCGGTCTCTAAACTAATGCAGTTGCATTTAGACCATCGTATATCTTTTTCCAATTCTTTTTCTACATATATAGATGTCTCAATAAGTTCAAATACTGAGATATTTAATGCAGTAAGACTAAGGCATGGTGCTTCACATCGAAAGTTAGTAGATGATAATGATGAGCTTATTTCACCTCGTCAATTCGAAAGGCTGGTTTATAGACTCTGTAAGAAATTCGATAATAACTTAGGTGAAGTTTTACAAGCATGGACTTATGGTACTCATCTTACTTTAGATAATAAAGTGGTTTTCATTGAGAGTTCACATTATTTGCCAGATTTTTTCACGAAAGAAGAAGCCATACTGCTTAAGTATGTTTTACTCTATTTCATAATAGATGAGCGTACTATAAAGGCATTTCTTGGCAAACGATATGACGATGGTTATGAATCAGGATTAAAGCGTTTGGCTAATACGAAGGTTTTAGTGCGTAATGAAAAAGGGTATTTATCTCTTAATACTGTAGTCTCACACGAAGTTCGAAAAAATTTAATTTATAGAGGAATATTAAAATAAATGGAAACAATAGAATCTTTCAATACATGGGAAGGGCTGTTTTATTTAACAACAGGGCTATTTATACTCTATTGGATAATAAAAACGCTTCAAGTTGTGGCACAAGAATTTTCGCGAAAAAATCTGTTCATAAAAAGAGGAATAAAGCTTTTGCAAAATATTCTATCAGTATATAAACCTGTTGCATTTCTGCTAATTATATTAGACTTTATAGCTATCAATTATGTGGTTCATGGTCTTTTTTTAGTCATTATAGGGGCTTTGGCTTATATGCCAATACGTAATTATATCAGCGGACTTTTATTAAACATGAACCCTTTAGTTACACAGGGATCAATGATAACTATTGATAATTTTAAAGGAGAGATTAAACAATTGCTACCCCAAGGTATGGTAATAAGTACCGAGTCTGGACAAAGCTTTTTAGAATATGTGGCGATAGACAAATCTGGTTTTTCCATAACCTCTAAAGACACAGGTTTATATAGACATACACTATATCTCAATACAGAATTAACCAAAGTACAACTATTAGATTTTCTTTTTGCCAATCCGATATTGAATTTTCTAGAACCACCATCGGTACGAGAGAGTGAGACACAAAACGTTCTAAAATTGCAGTACACCTTAGAAGAAGGAGCAAAAGATGAGGACTTTATGGCATTCTTAGCCGAAAATAAAATAAACACAACCTTAACTCAAAATAACAAATCATAATGGACATATTATCTTCTTATAATCTTATTATCGAGGTATCTATCATTATTATCTTATCGTTTTTATTCAATAGAATCTCTAGTAAGACCAATATACCAGCAGTACTAATGCTAATTATTCTAGGTGTTGCAATTCAATATGGTTTAAAATATGCAAATGTTGGTGATATAGACTTTTTTCCTGTTCTAGAAGTATTAGGTATTGTTGGTCTAATTATGATTGTGCTTGAAGCTGCATTAGAGTTAGAACTGAAGAAAGAAAAGCTAGTGCCCATTTTAAAATCATTGGTTATTGGTTTAGTTGGGTTAGTTGCGTCTGCATGGATTGCAGCATTGGTTTTATATCAATTTATACCAGAAATGACGATGCAATCTGCATGGTTGTACGCCACACCTTTATCGATTTTATCAAGCGCAATTATAATACCGAGTGTAACTGGGTTAAAAGAGCATAAAAAAGAATTTCATGTATATGAAAGTACATTTTCAGATATTTTAGGAATTATGATGTTCTATTTTCTAACCGGTGGTTTAAACCCAGAGGAAGATGCAGGCGTAGTTGGTTTTTTTGGTAATTTGATACTAACCGTTGTAATAGCCCTGGTAGCCAGTTATGCTATAATCCTTATTTTTCAGAATATTAAAAGCCATATTAAGCTATTCTTGTTGATAGCCGTGTTATTATTATTGTATGGTCTTGGAAAAAAAATGCACCTATCTTCATTAATCATTATTTTGATATTCGGCTTGGTCATAGCAAATATGAAACTGTTCTTCAAAGGCAAATTATCAAAATATCTCAAGTATAAACAAGCACATCATATTTATCACGAGCTTCATACGATAACTGGTGAAACAGCTTTTGTTGTTCGTACTTTTTTCTTTGTAATATTCGGGCTAAGCATTGCCATTACGTCTATATTTAATTTGAATGTGGCACTTATAAGCTCGCTTATTATTCTTTCTATATATGCTATTCGATTTGTGCTATTGTTCATTTTTGTTGGAAAGGATATTTTACCGCAACTGTTTATAGCTCCAAGGGGATTGATTACAGTGTTATTATTTTATGCGATACCTGTAGAGGCACAAGTGGCAACTTTTGATCAGGGTATTCTTCTTTTTGTAATTATTGGTACTAGTTTAATAATGACCTTCGCCATGATTTATGACAAGCGTAGGGCAGGTACAGCAATCAATGCTGCAAATAGTAAAAAAGTGGGGACTGCAAAATGGAAAGCACCAACTATAAGCGAGTAAAAGGTTTAGTAAATGAAAGAAGTTGATGATTTAAAACCATGGCGCAGACGTATTTATGATGTGGTACATGATACAAGTACAAAAAAAGGGAAAGTATTTAACCTCGCTCTGTTTGGCTTAATTATTATTAGTGTTATCTATGTTTTATTAGAAAGCGTAGATGATATTGATGAAACCTACCATTCATACATGGTCGCTGCTGAATGGATTATAACCATTCTTTTTACTATTGAATACGTTTTAAAAACAATAAGTTTAAAAAGGCCAAAAAAGTATGTTTTAAGTTTTTATGGTATCATAGACTTGTTGTCTACATTGCCACTTTACCTATCTTATTTCTTTTCTGGTGGATCTGCATTTCTTGCACTACGAGCGTTAAGATTACTAAGGGTATTTAGAATCTTGAAGCTGGTTAAATATATGGGTGAGGCGAATGTTCTCTCAAAAGCGTTAATAGCTTCACGTCTTAAAATTGGTATTTTCATATATATCGTGCTTATCATGTGTGTAATTATGGGCTCTGTTATGTATATAGTTGAAGAAGGTGCCAATTCAGGATTTTCGAGTATCCCTAAGAGTATATATTGGACTATTGTAACCATTACCACAGTTGGTTATGGAGATATTGCCCCATCCACAAACTTAGGCCAGGCAATTGCAAGTTTCATTATGATTTTAGGTTATGGTATAATTGCTATCCCTACAGGAATAGTAACTTCAGAGATGACTAAAAATAAGTCACAAGAAAATACTTTTAAACCTTATGTTTGCCATAAGTGCGGCGCTACTGATCACCCTGTTGGTGCAAAATACTGTCATGGTTGTCGAGAAGAACTACTCACTTAAAATCTGAAAATAATAGCAGCATATCTTTTCCTAAAAGTGATCTACGGTTTTACAGCCTTTAAAAATTTTAGTTAAATATGTGACTTTCAATGATTGTGGTGTATAAATAATAACTTCCCCCGGCATAAGGGTCAATTCTGTTTAATTAGAATGGCCCTTTTATTATCTATGACATTTAATAGGTACCTTCATGAAGTGACTTTTAAATTAATAGGTGAATAAATAAAAAAGCTCATAATAAAGATTAACTTGGCGATTACTTGTCCCAAGATTTAAACTATACCATAGTTAACCTGATTTTCGACCTTAAGGCTTGTTCTGAAGTATTTTGATTAAATCATTTTTTCAAATTTCAAGTGTCGAGATTTTAACTTTTAATTCAAATTAATAACCTAAATAAAGCAAAAAAATAATATGAAGATTGTAGTTCTTTCACAAAATCCAAACTTATATTCTACCAAAAGATTAGTCGAAGCCGGAGAGAAAAAGGGTCACGAAATGGTTGTTATAGATCATACCAAATGTAATTTGGTAATTGAAAAGAAGAAACCAAGTATTATTTATAAGGGAAAGGAAATTACTGATGTAGATGGAGTTATACCTAGAATAGGGGCTTCTGTGACTTTTTTCGGTACAGCCGTTGTAAGGCAGTTTGAAATGATGAAGGTTTTTACCGCAACTGAATCTCAAGCATTGGTTAGATCTAGAGATAAACTTAGAAGCTTACAGATTTTGTCTAGAGCGGGCTTAGGGCTGCCTAAAACGGTTTTTAGTAATTACTCTAAAGATGTAAGTCAAATTGTAGAACGTGTAGGAGGGGCCCCGTTAGTTATTAAATTGTTGGAAGGAACTCAAGGATTAGGAGTGGTGTTGGCAGATAATCAAAATTCAGCCGAGTCTATTTTAGAAGCATTTAATGGACTACAAGCTCGTGTAATTGTACAAGAGTTTATAAAAGAAGCGAAAGGGGCAGATATACGAGTTTTTATTGTTGACGGCGTAGTAGTAGGTGCCATGAAGAGACAAGGAAAAGAAGGTGAGTTTAGGTCAAATCTTCATAGAGGAGGTAGTGCGAGTATCATTGAATTAACTGATGAAGAAGAAAATGCAGCACTTAAGGCGGCAAGGGCTATGGGCTTAGGAATCGCGGGGGTAGATATGCTACAGTCAGCACGTGGTCCACTAATATTAGAAGTGAATTCTTCGCCAGGGTTAGAAGGCATTGAAAATGCAACTGGTAAAAATATTGCAAATCATATTATTAAATATGTTGAAAGAAATGCTGAGTAACAATTTAGATTTTTCAAAATTGATAATCAAAAAGCCAGAATTGACATTCTGGCTTTTTGATGTTTTATAACTACTTATCACTAAAAATTTTTACACCAAAAAAGATGTGACCTTTTTATTTATTTGGGTATATAGTATTAAGAGCCAAATTCTTAAGTAAATAATTAGTTTATGGAGAACGGTAAATTAAGTTTAGAACATCAAAATAATCTTTCTCATTTTACCGCAATGGTCTATATGGCTCAGGTTGATGGCAAGTTTAAGAAACAAGAGTTGTTTTTATTAGAAGATTTTGCAATTCAATTAGGAATTAGTCCAGATGAGTATCAGCATATTTTGAATCATCCTATGAGACCGCAAATAATGCCATCTAGGACAACCTCAAATAGAATGAAACGTATTTTTTCCATGTTTAAAATTATATATGCAAATAACAAGATGAACCGAAAAGAACGCCTATTTGCCTATCGTTATACACTTCAAATAGGGTTTAGCAAAAGTAATGCTAGAAAGGTGATCAATAAGTCTTCTGCAATGTTTAGTGGAGATTTTGATTTTGATGCTTTCGATGGTTTCGTAAAACGTTAAGTGAATTTAATTTTGTGAATTATACCTCGATTACAACAAAACAACCCTTCAATATTGAAGGGTTGTTTCATTTAAAATAACATTAAAATTTTTAATGAAATATTACACTTTTTCACAATCAACGGCCTTAAATATTGGAGTAATTTTATCGTAGAATTTCAAGAGTAATGCATTGAAAGCATGTGTGTTAAAACATTTTTTAAATTTTAATTTCCGTGTCAAAATTTAATATACTTTCGCACACTTTTTACTACCAAAAAAACAATGTAAAAGTGGTAAATTGAATATAATATGGATCAGTATATTATTTATTTAGGGTTTTTTATAGCGGCCTATGCTGTTATTGCTAATGATGTAATTCAAACATTGGGCACATTTATCGCTTCGAACTCTGGTGTAAAATGGTGGTTGCTTTGGGCATTTGCAGGGTCAATATTGACAGTAACCTTAGTATACGGGTGGTATGTAAATGTAGGTGATGTATCGTATGGGAGGTTGTCAGGTATTCCATTACCTGATGCTATGCCATGGTGGTACCTACTTGCGCCTATTTCATTATTGGTAATTACACGTTTTGGAATTCCGGCAAGTACCACATTTATGATTTTAAGTGTTTTTTCTTCTAGTCAGTTGATAGAAAAAATGATTTTAAAGTCTGTCTTGGGGTATTCCTTGGCCTTCGTTTCTGCCTTTGTACTATATTTATTAATAACCAAAAAATTTGAATCTCCTGCCTCAATACGATTGATGGATAAAAAGAAGCAAAAGCCATATTGGTTGGTTGCTCAATGGTTTTCTACAGGGTTTTTATGGTCACAATGGCTTATACAAGATTTTGCTAATATTTATGTCTTTTTACCTAGAAGCCTTTCGACCTACGAGCTAATTGTTTCTTTAGGTTTGATTTTGTTGATTATGGCTTATATTTTTAATGTAAAAGGAGGCAAAATACAAGGCATCGTAAATCAAAAGTCGAATACTCAACATATACGCTCAGCGACAATAATTGATACGTGTTATGGTCTGTTGTTATTGTTTTTTACTACGTTAAATACAATACCTATGAGTACTACTTGGGCGTTTATCGGTATTTTGGCAGGAAGGGAAATAGCAATTAGCTATCGGCTTAAAAAAGATGAGCTAAATAAAACATACCGCATCATTGTTAAAGACTTTGCTAAAGTAAATATCGGGCTATTTGTAAGTATTTTGATAGCCTATTTAATAGAGTTTCTAAAAGGGTAGACTACTAGTGTGTAGTTGTAAATATAGCTGATAAGTTCCTTAACAAAGGAACTTATCATGCTCATGAGTTATGAGATTTTATCACTTAACACTAATCAATACAGCTTCACAACTTTGAAGGTCTGAGTTAAGAACAATATTCTCAGATTTTTTACCATCTGATATTTCAACTGAGACGGTGTTGGGTGGTGAGTCTCCTAAATTGTGCGCGTAAAGAAATAGGTCATTAGATTTTTTAGGGTCTAATTTCACGTTAAATTCTTTTTTCCAATAGGTTAAATAATATTTGGAAACAACTGAAACGCCATTGAGGTATATTGAAACAATATCACCATCTTGTCTACCATGATCCCAAATCTTAATAGTTATATTTTCAGAATCGAATTGTAATTCCTTAGTGTACGATATTTTTCTACCCTCAAAAGTTTCTCTGAATACCGGTTTCTTTTCAGTTTGGGTTACTTCGGTATTTTTCGGAGCAATTGCTTTTTTAGCTTTTGTTTTTTTCTGATTTGAAACTGAGCTGGTATTTGCTAATTGTTGTTTTTTCTTTCGCTCATCAGATGCCGCATTGGTTATGGTAAAGAAAGACGTTACTCTTTTGGCTATCTTAAATTTATCGTCTGGAAATAATTCTATGGCAACAACTTGATATCGACTGCCTGAGCCAATATTCTTAGCAAGCTCAATACCTTCTTCAAAACCATCATTCTTAAAAGTCCCTAATTCTTGAACAACCATTTCATTTCGTACTAGAAAAAAACGGATAGTTTTACTTGTGTCAATATTTATGGTATTCCATTCTAAAGTGATTTTATCAGGAATATTCCAATTTGTACCTCCATCTGGTTTGGTAAGGTTTATAACAGACATCGTATTGTCTGAATTACCTTGTCCAAAAGACGTTGCTGTAAAAAAGCATAAAAGCGATATAATTAACAATTGAATTTGGTGCATAATTTTAGTCTTGTTTCAAAGATAGTATTTAACCTTAACATCCTATCGTGCTTTATTAGATTGCAATTGATATGCCATTTATGTACAGAAATTATAATCAGATATATTATTTACTTAGCTTTATTCTGTATGAAACTGTTCAATATGATATTATTTTTAAATAGATTTTCAAGAAAAACCACCCATTACTTCTTAGGATTATTAATAGTAATTTCTGCAATTTCCTGTAAGAATAAAGTGGGTTCTACTGCAAAAATATCACATGGTATAATACAAGATTCTTTGTTGAATTATAAATCCTATCAACCAAAAAGTACTGATATTATAATCTCGAGATCAGCATACAAAAATAAATTATATGGTTTTTGGTTGGGCCAATGTATTGCCAATTGGACAGGTTTGA